>JBKOUH010000031.1:0-7427 GCA_046723285.1 Pseudomonadota bacterium | reverse complement strand
GCTGGTGGGCGCGCCCTGGCAGGATTCGCTCGTCAACGCCATCGCCGTGCTCATCGTCACCTGCCCTTGCGCTCTCGGCCTCGCCGTGCCGGCGGTGCAGGTAATCGCAACCGGACGTCTGATGCGGCGCGGCATCCTCTTGAAATCCGGCACGGCGCTCGAGCGCTTGGCCACCGCCGACACGATCGTCTTCGACAAGACCGGCACGCTCACGCTCGGCAAGCCCGTCCTTACCGGCGCGGACGCCATCGATCCCGAAGCGCTGCGCCTCGCCGCCGGCATGGCGCGCAACAGCGCGCACCCGTTGGCGCGCGCGCTCGCGCAGGCGGCGTCTGCCGCGCCGGCGATCGAGGGCGTACGCGAGGTGCCCGGCTGCGGCCTCTCTCTGCAGCGGCGCGATGGCGACATCCGCCTCGGCAGCCGCGCCTGGTGTGGCATCGCCGAAGACGACGGCGAGGGCGCCATGGAGCTTTGGCTCGCGCGGCCCGGCGTGGCGCACTTGCGCTTTGCGTTCGCCGATGCGCCGCGGCCCGACGCCGCCGCCGTGATCGCGGCGCTGAAGCGGCGCGGCTACGACGTGAAGCTCATCTCCGGCGATCGCACGCCCGCTGTCGCCGCGGTCGCCAGCGCGCTCGGCATCGCCGAGTGGCAGGCACGCGTGGCGCCCGCCGACAAGACCGCGTTCCTCAACACGCTCGCCCGCCAAGGCAAAAAGGTGCTGATGGTCGGCGACGGGCTCAACGACGCGCCGGCGTTGGCTGCCGCGCATGTTTCGGTGTCGCCGTCGAGCGCCGCCGACATCAGCCAAACCGCGGCCGACGCCGTGTTCCAGGGCGAGAAGCTGGGGGCGGTCATCGAGCTCATCGATACGGCCGCCGCGGCCCGCCGCCTCGTGCGCCAGAACATCGGCGCCGCCATCGTCTACAATTGCGTCGCCGTGCCCATCGCGGTGTTCGGCTTCTTGACGCCGTTCTTGGCCGCCATCGCCATGTCGGGCTCGTCGCTCGCCGTGGTCGGCAACGCGCTGCGCCTCGCGCGGAGGAGGGCGTCATGGACGTGATCGTCTACCTCATCCCGATCGCGATCTTCTTGGGCGCGTTCGGCCTCGCCGCCTTCTTCTGGTCGCTGAAACACGGCCAATTCGACGACCCCGACGGCGCCGCGCAGAGGATACTTTTCGATGATGACGACGAGCCCGTGGCCCCGCGCAAGTAGCGGCGAAGACGCGCACCGCGCGGGAAATTGCGCTGCCAGCACATCGATTGCGCGCAATGGACAGGTTCTCAGCCAACGCAAGCCCGCCTTGCGCGAAACCGCTTTGGGCGGCGTTCCGCGCTTGCTAGCGTGAGACGTTGCGCGCCCGCAGCGCGCCGAGGGAGGAGCGATTGAAAACGAGCGTGGTCAAGCTCGCCGGAATCGACGTCGAGGTGTTCGAGGCCGGCAGCGGCAATCCGCTGCTCTGGCTGCATGGCGCCAACGGCTTCGATCCCGTGCACCCATTCGTGAAGCCGTTCGCCGAACGCCGGCGCCTCATCGTCCCCTCGCATCCCGGCTTCGGGAAATCCGGCCTGCCCGATTGGCTCGACCGGGCCGACGACGTCGCCGTCGTTTATCTCGAGCTGCTCGACAAGCTCGGCCTGGCGCGGACCGACATCGTCGGCTGCTCGCTCGGCGGCTGGATCGCGGCCGAGATGGCGTCGATGGCCCCCGAGCGCGTGACGAAGCTCGTGCTGGTCGGCCCCGCCGGCGTCAAGGTCGGGTCGAAAGACAAGCTCGATATTCCGGATATCTGGGCCATGCCGCAGGAAGACGTGAACAAGCTGTTGTTCCACGATCCGGCGAAGATGGCGATGGATCCGTCGAAATTCTCCGATGAGCAGCTCTCGATCCTGCTGCGCAACCGCGAGACGACGGCGCTGCTCACTTGGGAGCCGTGGATGCACAATCCGAAGCTCAAGCACCGCCTGCACCGCGTGACGGCGCCGACGCTGTTCGTACGCGGCGCAAGCGACGGACTGATGTCCGCGAAATATGTCGACGCCTATGCGAAGCTGGTGCCGGCCGCGCGCGTCGTGACCATCGCCGCGTCCGGCCATGCCCCGCAAATCGAGACGCCGGCGGCCTTCGCCGCCGCCGTCTTCCCGTTCCTCGACGCCCCAGGGAGCGCGCGATGAGAGCCTGGCATTTCAGCGAAAACGCCTATCCCTATCTGCCGCCGGCGGAGACCTATCCCTCGATACGCGTCTCGCTGCCGAACCGCAATTACGATCCGGCCAAGGGCTCCGAGCTCTATCATCGCTACCTCGACGAATGGCTGATCGCGGAAGACGAAGGGGTCGAGATCATGCTCAACGAGCATCATCAGACGGCGACCTGCGTCGATCCGGCGGCGCCGCTGGTGCTCGCGATTTTGGCCAAGCTCTCGAAGAAAGCGCGGCTCCTCATCCTCGGCAATCCCATCTCCAACCGGCGCCAGCCGGTGCGCATCGCCGAGGAGATGGCGATGATCGACGTGATCTCGAAGGGGCGGCTCGAGGCCGGCTTCGTGCGCGGCGTGCCCTACGAGATCCTGCCCGCCAACAGCAACCCGGTGCGCATGAACGAGCGCCATTGGGAGGCGCTCGATCTCATCGTCAAGGCGTGGACGACGCATGACGGCCCGTTCTCGTGGGAGGGCCGTTACTTCCACCAGCGCGCGGTCAACATCTGGCCGCGGCCCTGGCAGCAGCCGCACCCGCCGATCTGGATCAGCACCACGAGCCCCTCGGGCGCCGCGCGCGTCGGCGAGCGCGGCTACGTGCAGGCGACGTTCCTCACCGGCTTCGAAGGCACGCGCCAAGTGTTCGACGGTTATCGCCGCGGCTGGCAGAAGGCCGGTCACAAAGGTCCGGTGCCGATCGACCGGCTCGCTTATGCGGCGCTCGTTTATACCGCGCCCACGGAGAAGAAGGCGCATGAAGGGGCCGAGAAGCTGTTGTGGTACGTTACGTCGAACAAGGTGCCGCCGCACATCGCCAATCCGCCCGGCTACGTGCCGGTCGCGGCCAACCTCGCGATGATGCGCGGCGCCGAGCATCCGCTGAGCGGCTTCAAGAAGAACGCCAATGTGCAGGGCGCCATCGACTCCGGCTTGATGTTTGCCGGCACGCCCGACCAGGTCTTCCAGCAGTTCAAGAAGGTCTACGACTACGTCGGCGGCTTCGGCCACCTCCTCATCATGGGCCAGGCCGGCTTCTTGGAGCACGACGACACCGTGCTCGGCATCAAGACCTTCGCGCGCGAAGTCTATCCGCGCCTGAAGGAGGCTTATCCCGACACCACGCCGTCCTGGACTCCGGCGCCGGCGGCGGGCGCGGAAAAATTCGTCGGCGTCGGCGCGGGGCCCTGATCCGCGCTCGACGCGTGGGCAGGGCGGATGAGGTCGCGGCCGGCCAGGCGGTCTACTCGCCGCTGACGCTCGCGGCCTATGACTGGTTCGTGCTCGGTTTCTCGAACCGCGTGCTTTGGCGCTGTCCCACGCCGGCGCTGCGCGCGCTCTACGACCGCAATGTCTCGCCGCGCCATGTCGATATCGGCGTCGGCACCGGCTATTTCCTCGACAAGGCGCGGTGGCCCGCGGCGAAGCCCGAGATCACGCTCGTCGATTTGAACGCCCATTCGCTTGCCGCCGCCGCGCGGCGGATCGCGCGCTTCGCGCCCCGGGCCGTGCGTGCTAACGCGCTCGCGCCTCTGCCGCCGCTGGGCCCATTCGCATCGGCCGGGCTCTGTTATCTCTTGCATTGCCTGCCGGGCGACATCGCGGAAAAGGCCGCGGTCTTCGATCATCTCCGGACGACGCTCGCCGACGGCGCGCGCGTGTTCGGCGCGACGATCCTGCAAGGCGACGTGCCGCGCTCCTGGGCCGCGCAGAAGCTGATGAACCTCTACAACAGGAGGGGCATCTTCTCGAACGCCGGCGACACCCGCCAGGCCCTCCAAGCTGCGCTCGCGGCGCGCTTTCACGACGTGAAAATCGGGATCAAAGGCGCGGTCGCGCTGTTCGAGGCGCGCCTGGGCTAGACCGTCCCCCACACCTGGCGCGCGAGATCGACGACGAGCCGCAGCTTCGCCCACTGGGCCTGCATCTCGATGTCGTTGCCCTCGACGGTGCTGGCGAAGCCGCATTGCGGGCTGACCGCGCAGTTCGCGAGCGGGAAATGGCGCGCGGCGTCGTCGAGCCGGCGCTTCAGGAGGTCGGGGCTCTCGAGCGTGCCGTGCTTGGTGGTGACGAGCCCCAGCACCACCTTCTTGTCGCGGGGAATGAGCTGCAGCGGCACGAAATCGCCCGAGCGCTCGTCGTCGTATTCGAGCAGGTACGAATCGACCGCGAGATGCGGGAAGATGATGGTGGCGATCTTGCCGTAGCCGCCGGCGGCGGCCCAGGCGTTGCGCGCATTGCCGCGGCAGATGTGGATCGCCGCCGTCGTGGTCGGGCGCCGCGCCGCGATCATCGCGTTGATGACGCGCACATAGGTCGCGAGCGTTTCGTCCGGATCCTCGCCGCGCGCCTTGAGCTTTTCGCGCATCGGCTCCTGGAGGAAGTAACTCATCACCGGATCGTCGATCTGGATGTAGCGGCAGCCCGCCGCTTCGAGCGCGGCGATCTCGGCGCGGTAGATGGCGACGATGTCGGCCCAGAACGCGTTGAGATCAGGATAGGCCTCGGCAGCGACGGCCGCGCGTCCGCCGTGGAAATGGATGCGGCTTGGCGAAGGGATCGTCATTTTCGGAAGCGCATGCGCCGCGGCGGCGAGCGTCTTCCAGTCGTAATCCATGATTGGCGCGGTGCGGGCGAGTTTCGCGGTCGTCAGCACGATCTTCGGCAAATAGCCGGGATCGGCGCCGCCCGCGGCCTTGAACGCCGCGCTTTCGTCGGGACCGCCCAGCGCGGTGCCGCCGATCTTGAAGATGAAATCGCTCCACCACACCGCGCGGCGGAACTCGCCGTCGGTCACGACCTGCAGTCCTGCTTCCTCTTGCATCCGCACGGCGTCGCGGATCGCCGCGTCCTCGGCCGCGCACAGCGCCTCGCGCGCGATCTCGCCTTTGGCGAACTTCGCGCGTGCCCCGATCAGCGCGCGCGGCCGCAGCAGGCTGCCGACATGATCGGCGCGGAAGAACGGGCGGTCAGCGGCCATCCCACACCGCGTGCGGCACCAGTACGTTGCCGTCGAAAAGGCGCCGCGCGGTGCGGAGGAGGGCCGCGCGCTTGATCTCGAGGCCGGCGCCGCCGCGCGCGGTTTCGAGTTGCACCGTGAACTCGCCGGTTGGGTGCTCGACCGAGAGCACCTTGGTGTCGCCGCCCGGCACCGCGGCGATGCCCTGCGTCGCCGAGCCCTCGAGCACGCACGCGGTCGCGACCGAGACCGCGCCCAAGACGCCGATCGCTTCGTGGCAGACATGCGGAATGAAGGTGCGTGTCGCCACGGCACCGCCTTCGCGCGGCGGGGCCACGAGCGTCATCTTGGGCACAACTTTCTTCGTCACATCGCCGAGCTTCATCATCGGCCCGGCTTTCAGGCGGATCGCCTCGATGCGCGCCTTCAGCTCGGTATCGGCGTTGAGCGCGGCTGGGCTCTCATAGCCGGTGCGGCCCACATCCTTGGCCGCGAACACGACCACCGGCATGCCGTTGTCGACGCAGGTGACCGGCACGCCTTCAATGAGATCGCGCGTCGTCCCGGTCGGCAAGAGCGCGCCGCAGCTCGAGCCGGCGATATTCTCGAAATCGAGCAGGATCGGTGCCGCCGCGCCGGGTACGCCGGCGATGTGCGTCTCACCGTCGTAGCTCACCTCGCCGCCGGGCGTTTTCACCGTCGCGGTGCACAGCGACCTGGTGTTGACCATGTAGATGCGCACGCGCGTCTCGCCCGTGGCGGGTTTCACCAGGCCTTCCTCGATCGCGAAGGGGCCCACGCCGGCCAGGATGTTGCCGCAGGTGGGTGAGATATCGACCTTGGGCTCGTTCACGACGACCTGCGCGAAGAGATAGTCGATATCGGCGTCCTTCCGCTGCGAGGGCGAGATGATTGCGACTTTGCTGGTCAGCGGGTGCGCGCCGCCCAGCCCGTCGATCTGGCGCACGTCGGGCGAGCCCATCGCCGCCAGCAGCACGCGGTCGCGCGCCGCCGCGTCGGCGGGCAGGTCACGCGCCAGGAAATAAGCGCCCTTCGACGTGCCGCCGCGCATCATCACGCAAGGAATCTTGGTCTGGCGAGCCATCTCAGCCTTTCAGCGGCGAGGGGGCGGCGGGCGGCAGGCCCCGTGGCCGTCGCGGCCTTATTGGCTTCTCGACATCGGCAGTCATGGCACTTCTCCTCTGGAGCGCATTATGCCCAAATGGGTCACTTCGCGCCAAATCCTCGCAACCGCGCGCTGCCGGCCCGATCCGCCGCGGATCGCAACCCCGGCCGCAGGACTGCCGCCGAAGGACAACGTAACCCGTCGACCGACGCCACCCATGATCATCGATTGCCACGGCCACTACACCACGGCACCCGAAGCGCACCAGCTTTTCCGGAAGGCGCAGCTTGCGCATTTCGCCAAACCCTCCGGTGCCGCGCCGGCGCCTTCCGCGATCGGCGACGATCAAATTCGCGAGTCGGTCGAGGGTAACCAGCTCCGGTTGATCCGGGAGCGCGGCGCGGACATGACGCTGTTCTCGCCGCGCGCCTCGGCCATGGCGCATCACGAGGGGGACGAGCGGGTCTCGCAGTCGTGGACGCGCGCGTGCAACGATCTGATCAAGCGCGTCGTCGATCTGTTCCCCGAGAACTTCGCCGGCGTGTGCCAGCTGCCGCAATCGCCCGGCGCCCCGATCGCCAATTCCGTGGCGGAGCTCAGGCGCTGCGTGCTGGAGCTCGGCTTCGTCGGCTGCAACCTCAATCCCGATCCCTCCGGCGGGCACTGGACCGCAGCGCCGCTCACCGACCGCTCCTGGTACCCGTTCTACGAAGCGATGGTCGAGCTCGACGTGCCGGCGATGATCCACGTTTCGAGCAGCTGCAACCCGAATTTCCACGCCACGGGCGCGCACTACATCAACGCCGACACCACGGCCTTCATGCAGTTCATCGAAGGCGACCTGTTCAAGGATTTTCCCTCGCTCCGCTTCGTGATCCCGCACGGCGGCGGCGCCGTGCCCTATCACTGGGGTCGTTACCGCGGTCTCGCCGACCGGCTCGGCCGCCCTCCGATCGAGGGGCTGATGGGGAACGTCTTCTTCGACACCTGTGTCTACCACCAGCCCGGCATCGACCTGCTCGGGCGCGTGATCCCGGTCGCGAACGTGCTCTTCGCCTCGGAGATGCTCGGCGCCGTGCGCGGGACGAACCCGGAGACGGGCGGCGGCTGGGACGACACGAAGCGCTACGTGGACGCCCTCGACC
>JBKOUH010000445.1:0-7574 GCA_046723285.1 Pseudomonadota bacterium | reverse complement strand
CGCCCACGTTCAACCTCCCGCTGCTCGCGGTCGAAGACGTGCCGCTTGGCGTGCAGATCATGGGCTTCGAGGGCGGCGACGAGGATCTTGCTGCCATGGCGCGCGCGCTGCTCGCGGCGTTCGAATCACCGACGATCGGGCCGGGCTGAACCTCAAGCCGCCTTCGCGCTCGCGGCCTTATACCAGTCGACGATGGCGCCGCCGGTCGCGATCCAGACCGCGTCGTGCTTCTTGATGTGCGCGAGCGCGCGCTCGAGATAGCGCGCGCGATAGGGATGGCCGATCAGGAACGGATGCAGCGCGATCGAAAGCACGCGGTAGTTCTTCGTGCCGTCCTCGTAGAGCGTATCGAACTGATCGACGATCATCCGATGGAAATCCTCGGCGCTGCCGCCGCGATCGAGGAACACCGGAATGTCGCTGATCTCGAGCGTGTAGGGCATCGCGACGATCGGCTTCGACTTCGTCTTGATGAAATAGGGCTGCTCGTCGTTGCACCAGTCGGCGACGTAGTCGATGCCCGCCGCCGCCAGAAGATCGAGCGTGTTGTCGGTCTCGGTCAGCGCCGGACCGAGCCAGCCGCGCGGCCGCTTGCCCGTGTGCTCCGCGATCGTGTCGAGCACATTGGCGATGATCGGGCGCTCGACGTCCGCCGGCATGCCGGTGAACAGCGACGAGTTGTTCTGGCCGTGCGCCATCCACTCCCAGCCGAGGCGTGTCCCTTCCTTGACGATTTCGGGGTAGCGGACACACACTTCAGAGTTCAGCGCCGCCGTGGCCGCGAAGCGCTGACGCTCGAGGATCTCCATGAGGCGCCAGACGCCGACGCGCGCGCCGTAGTCGCGCCACGCGTAGTTCAGCACGTCGGGCCGCAGGCCCGCCGTCATCGGCGTCAGCGAGATCGCCGGCTTGTCGTAGTGGAAATGCTCGATGTTGGGCGTGACCCACACCGCGACGCGCGCGCCGTTCGGCAGCGCAATCTTCGGCCGCGACGCGATCGGCGAATACTGAAATCGACCATGCTCCATGGCTTTACTCCCTCGCGAGATTTCTGGCTGACCGCAGCTTGCTCTGCGGCAAGCAAGCGATAATTACGCAGCGGCCGAAAGCGCACCGTGCCGTTTTTGACAAGCCCCAGGCCCCTGGATATCCTAATTGTCCGGTGGAGCAAACATTACGGTTTCTCCGTCAGAACGAGGGGGAATTCAACATGTCTGCGACTCCAAGCCGCCGGGATGTCGGACTTCTCGCGCTCGCGGGCCTCGCGGCGCTGGCGCCGGGCCGCGCCTTTGCCGCCGATCCCGTCAAGATCCGCATCGCGTGGTCGGTCACGCCGGCGCAGCTCGCGCCGATCATGACGCTGCCGCCCGGCGTAACCCAGCACGCGGGGAAGTCCTACGTGCTCGATCCCGTGCGCATGCCGGGCTCCGGCGCCACGCTCACCGCGCTCGGCGCCAGCGAACTCGACATCGCGCCGATGACGTTCATCCAGCTGGGGCCGGCCATCCACAACGCCGGGATGAGCGACCTTCGCATCGTCGGCGACGAGTTCCGCGACGGCCACGAGGATTACAACACCAACGAATACATGGTGCTGAAGGACAGCGACATCCGCGAGGTCAAGGACCTCAAGGGCAAGATCTTCGCCACCAACGGCATCGGCGGCGGCCAGGACGTGTTCGCGCGCGTGATGCTGCGGAAGCACGGCCTCGAATATCCGCGCGACTACACCATCATCGAAGCGACGTTCCCGACCATGCGCGCGATGCTGGCCGAGAAGAAGGCGCATCTCGTGATCGGCGTGAAGCCGTTCACCGAGGATCCGAGCTTCCGCGCCGTCGCGCGCACGCTGTTCACGCAGAAAGAAGCGGTCGGCACCTCGGACATGGTGTTCCTGACCGCGCGCACCGGCTACATCGAGAAAAACCGGGCCGTGCTCGTGGACTTCTTCGAGGACTATATTCGCGCGACGCGCTGGTTCATGGATTCCGCCAACCACGAGGCGGCCATCGACATCGTTTCCAAATACACGAAGGTTCCGCCGCAGCGGCTCGGCTGGATCTTCACCAAGCGCGATTTCTATCGCGATCCCAACGGCGCGCCCGACATCGCCGGTTTGCAGAAGAACCTCGACATGCTGAAGGACTTCAAGTTCCTGAAGTCCGACCTCGACATCAAGAAGTATGCCGACTTGAGCCTCATCGAAGAGGCGGCGAAACGCATCAAGTAGCGGCTGAGTAGGGCCGCACGGCCGAGGGGCGGGTTTCCGGACCCGCCCCTTTCGCATTTCCGCGCTCCCTTGGCTTCCCAAGTTCCAGGCCCCGTGCTACGGTTTTAGGGTAGCTGTCCTACATTTTAAAAACTGCATGAATCTGCAAACGCCCGTGCGCGGAGCGACGCTTTCGGCCCAAGTTGCCGAGCAGGTCGAGGGCCTCATCACCTCCGGCGAATGGCCGGTGGGGACGCGCATTCCGCCCGAGAACACGCTCGTCGGCCGGCTCGGCGTCAGCCGCAACACCGTGCGCGAGGCGCTGCGTTCCCTCGTCCACACCGGCATGCTCGAAGCGCGGCCCGGGGACGGCACCTATGTGCGCGCGCCGAGCGAGCTCGAGGCGCCGCTGATGCGCCGCGCGCGGCGTGCGCGGCTCGAGGACGCGGTGGAAGTGCGCTCGCTCCTCGAGCAGCAGGCGGCGCGGCTGGCGGCGCTGAGGCGCAACAACGCCGACGTGCGACGCCTGCGCAAGTTGCTGGAAAAGCAAAAACGCGCCAGCGAAGACGGTGACTGCCTCGCCTATGCCGAGGCCGATGCCGCCTTGCACCGCACGGTCGTCGCCTGCACGGGCAACGCGTTCTTGACCGAGATTTACGAGCATCTCGGCGGCGCGTTGAAGCTTTCGGTCAGACCGGAGCTTTGGGACCAGATGCTGGCCGAAGAGGAAGTCCGCCACCATGCCGCGCTGGTCGACGCCATCGCCGGCGGCAATGCCGCCGCGGCGGAGCGCGCGGCGCAAGCGCTGATCGAGGCGCTGCGCGACGCGCTGCTATCCGCACGCAATTCGAACCATCGCCGCCGCAGACGGAGGTAGCCATGTCCCTCGCCGCCACCCGCTCCGACGCCCAAAACTCGTTCACGCGACTTGCCAATGGCGAGGATCTCGCCACGATCGTGCGCCCCGAGGAGGGGCTGATTTCGCGGCGTATCTTCGCGGATCCCGAAGTTTACGCGCTGGAGCTCGAGCGCATCTTCGCGCGCGCCTGGTTCTTCCTCGGGCACGAGAGCGAGATCCCGAACCCGGGCGACGCGATTACCCGAGTTTGCGGGATCGATCCGGTCATCCTCGTGCGCGACGACGACGGCGTCGTGCGCGCGTTCTTGAACTCGTGCCGTCATCGCGGCATGCGCGTCTGCCGCACCGACCGCGAGAATTTGCGCTTTTTCCGCTGCCCCTATCACGGCTGGTCGTACCGCAACAACGGCGAGCTGCTCGCAGCCTCGTGCGAGAACCACTACGGCGAGGGCGAGCTCGACAAGGGCAAGCTCGGGCTCATTCCGGTGGCCCAGCTCGGGAGCTACCGCGGCCTTTACTTTGCGACCTGGGACAAGAATGCGCCCTCGCTCGAGGAATGGCTCGGCGACATGCGCTGGTACATGGACATCATCTTCGCGCGCACGGGCGAGCTCGAATTCGTCGGCGTGCCCCAGGTGTGGGACGCCGAGTGCTCGTGGAAATTCGCCACCGACAACTTCACCGACAATTTCCACGTCTTCTGGTCGCACCAGAGCCTGGTGCAGATCGGCCTGCTGCCGGACTTTCCCGATTTCGCCGCGCACGGCCACATGGTGACCGCCGGCAACGGCCACATCCTGCATTTCGTACAGGGCGCGCCGGGCGACGAGACGGCGATGGGCCTCGGCCTCCCGAAATCGATGTGGCAGTGCTTTCAACAGCATCTCAATCCCGCGCAGGCCGAGATCGCCATGAATCACGGCTACAGCGCCGGCACGATGTGGCCCAACTTCCACTGGCTCCAGCTCACGACCGCCGCCGATATCGAGACCAAGCCGATGGGCATCCTCAATTTGAGGCTCGAATACCCGCTCTCGCCCACGCGCACGCGCATGTATTCGTGGTTCGCGATCGACAAGGCGGCGCCGGCCGATTACCGCAAGGCCTCCTACGAGAATTACGTGCGCAATTTCGGGCCCGGGGGCATTTTCGATCAGGACGACATGGAGAATTGGGAAGAGTGCACCGCCGCGGCGGTCGGCCCGGCCGCCAAGCGCTACACGCTGCATCATCGGATGGGGCTGAACCGCAAGCCCGATCCCAGCTGGAAGGGCCCCGGCATCGGCTACCCCGACAGCTATGGCGAGATGACCCAGCGCGCCTGGTATGGCGAATGGCTGCGCTGGATGACGAAGCCGCTCGCCACCGGCGGAGCGCCGCGATGAGCGCCGCGGCGGTCAAGAGCGCGGTGTCGCCGGCTGCGTGCGCGCCGGGAACGCCGCTCTATGGCGAGGTTGTCGAGTTTCTCTATCGCGAGGCCGACCTGCTCGACACTTATCGCTTCGGCGAATGGCTCGAACTCTTCGCCGCGGACGTCCGCTATGACATGCCGGTGCGCACGAACCAGTTCCGCGCCGCCGGCGAGGGCTTTCAGGAGATGGCGTTCTTCGACGAGACCTTCGTCTCGCTCAAAACCCGCGTGAAGCGGCTCGAGACCGAATTCGCCTGGGCCGAGACGCCGCCTTCGCGCACGCGCCATTTCGTCAGCAACGTGCTGGTGGCGCCCGGCGAGCGCGCCGGCGAGCTTGCCGTGCGCCTCAACTTCATGATCACGCGCACGCGCGCCGACCACGGCTATCAGATGTTCACCGGCCGGCGCGAGGACGTGCTGCGCCGCGTCGGCGGCGGTTTCAAGATCGCGCGGCGGCGCATCTTCGGCGATCAGACCGTGCTCACTAACACGAATCTGAGCGTGCTGTTCTGATCCCATGCTCGATGGCGGCGCCAAGAGCGGGCGATACGTGGACGTAGCGGCCTTGGGCGAGCTCAAGGAATCGTTCGCGACGCTGTTCAAGGTGGCCGGCCGCGCCATCGTGATCACGCGCACGCCCGCTGGCATCAACGCCTTCGACGGCACCTGCACGCATGCGCGCTACCATTTCGGCACGTCGCGCCTGGTCGGCTGTGAGCTCGAATGCCCGATCCACGGCGCCCGCTTCGACGCCGCGACCGGCGCCGTCACCAAGGGCCCGGCGCAGAAGCCGCTCCCGCGCGTCGAGGCCGTCGTCGAGAACGGCGTCGTCCGCGTGCGCGTCGACTGGCCCGCAGGGCCGTAATCTTTTCCGCAGCGAGGTATTCATGGGAGCACTCGAAGGTGAAGTGGCGCTGGTTACCGGCGGAAGCTCGGGCATCGGGCGCGCGGTCGTCGACCGCTACATCGAGGAGGGCGCGCGGGTCGGTGTCGTCGACATCGTCAAGGAGCGTCTCGACGAGCTCAAGGCTCAATACGGCGACAAGGTGGTCTGCATCGAAGGCGACGTGACCCAGCTCGAGCCGAATCGCCGCGCCGTCCGCGAGACGGTAAAGGCGTTCGGCAAGCTCGACGTTTTCGTGGCCAATGCTGGAGTCGGCGACGCGTTCAAGGAGATCGCCGACATTCCCGAGGCGGACCTGGCAAAGGTCTATGCCGACATCTTCGACGTCAACGTCAAGGCCGTGATCATCGGCGCGCGCGTGGCGCTGGCCGAGCTCCTGAAGACAAACGGCTCGATCATCGTGACGCTGTCGAACTCGGCCCACTATCCCGACGGCGGCGGCGTCATGTACATCGCCAGCAAGCACGCAGCACTCGGCATCGTGCGCCAGCTCGCGCACGAATTCGCGCCGCATGTGCGCGTGAACGCCGTCTCGCCCGGCGCCACCAAGACCGACACGCGCATGCCGGCCAGCCTCGGCCTCGACGAGAAGGGCCAGCGCATCCGCACGCAGACCCACCCTTCGAATAGGGACGCGGCGGTCGAGGCGGTGACCCCGCTTAAGATGCACGCGCTGCCCGCGCACCACTCGGGCGCCTACGTGCTGCTCGCCTCGCGCCGGGACGGTATCGCGATGACCGGCTCGGTCGTGAAGACCGAGGCCGGCCTCGGGGTGCGCGGGCTGCGGCGCGTGCGCGGCGGCGACGATCTGAAGACGCGGACGCTGCGGTAGCGGCGGGCGTTGCCGTAGGCCGCGCCGTCCCACCATGCGGATCTTGTTCACTGGGCACCGCGGGCGGCTGGGGCCGGCAACGCATGAGCGCCTGACCGCCGCCGGCCACGAGGTGCGCGGGTTCGACCTTGCGGACGGCGATGACATCATGGATGCGGAGGCGATCCGCCGCGCCGCGCGCGGGATCGACGTGATCATCCACTCCGCCGGCCAGCCCGAGGATCGCGGCGGGTCGGCGGCGAACATGCTGGCCGTCAATCTCACCGGCACGTCCAACGTGCTGGTGGCGGCAGAGCTCGAAGGGGTGCGCCGCGTCGTGCACCTTTCATCGGGGAAATCGCTCGGCATGCTCGAGCGCGATCCCGACTATCTCCCGGTCGACGACGATCACCGCGGCCTGCCCTCCCGCCCCTATGGGCTCGCGAAGTGGCTGTCCGAGGAAATGTGCGCGGCGTTCAGCCATCGCACCGGCGTCGAGACCGTGTGCCTCAGGCCGGTCGCCGTGTTCGATGCGGCCGGCTACGCGCGCATGATCGCGGCCCCGCCCAAGCCGCGCGCGCCCGGCGTTCCTTGGCACCTGGGCGTGCATATCGACGTGCGCGACGCGGCGGAAGCCATCGTTGCGGCCGCGGGTCGCCCGGTGCCGAAGCATGTGCGCCTGCTGCTGTGCGCGGCGGATATCGCCGATCGGCGGCCCACATTGGAGCTCGTCGCCGAGAACGCCCCGCATGTGCCCTGGCGCGGCGGGCCGGAGTATAAGGAGCAGCCGTTTCGCGGCCTGATCGACATCAGCCGCGCCCGCCGCATTCTCGGTTGGGAGCCGCGCTACACCTGGCCTGGGCGTCCATCGTGAAGGCGAGCGAGGCGATCGCGCGCGCTGTCGCCCGTGAAATCGGCGACACACCGATCTTCGCGCTGATTGGCGACGCCAATCTCCGCCTCGTCGGCGCGCTCGACCTCCATGCCAAAGCAAAGCTCTGCTTTGCCCGCGACGAGGGCGCCGCGGTGGCGATGGCCGACGGCTACGCGCAGGCCAGCCACGGCCTCGGCGTCGCCTCGGTGACGAGCGGGCCCGGCCTCACCCATGCCGCGACGACGCTGCTGGCCGCGAGCCGCATGCGCACGCCGCTGGTCGTGATTGCGGGCGACACGCCGAGAGAGAACGCGGTCGGGCTGCAGGCGATGATGAAGATAGACCAGCGCCGCTTCGCCGCGGCGTGCGAGGCCGAGTTTCAGGATTTGTGCAGCGTGGCCACCCTCGCCGGCGACATCCGCAGCGCTTTCCATCGCGCACGCACGCGGCGCGCGCCCGTGATTCTCAACGTGCCGCTGGATCTGCAAACCACCGACGTCGCCGAT
>JBKOUH010000375.1:0-1997 GCA_046723285.1 Pseudomonadota bacterium | reverse complement strand
GCCGAGCAGGCTCGTGTAGAACGTGACGCTCGCGGCCGGGCTCTCGACGTAGAGGATGATCATGTTGGGTTCGTTCATGGCACGCTCCTGTTTCCAGTGCCGCCGAACCTAGACGATGGTACTGCCAGATTATGGCAGTGTCATCAGCGCGAGGAAATGCTCTCGCGCTCGCGCCATTCCTTGAGCAGCGCCTGGCGGCGGCGCGGATAGCGTGCGGCCTTGGGCACGAGCGACGCGATGCGGTCGATGCGGAAATTGCGGAAGTCGTCGCGCAATTCGCACCAGGCCGCGACGATGCGCACGCGCTCGAAGAAGCCGAGCGCGAAGGGCCAAATCGTGCGGCGGGTTTCGGCGCCGTTGGCGTCGCGATAGGCGATGGCGAGCTTCCGCTCGGCGCGGATCGCCTTGCGAATCGCACCGAGCTCGGCGTCGCCGCCGGCCGCCTCGCCCGGCGCCACGAAGAGAGCCGAGGTCTCGAGCGTGTCGCGGAGATCGGCGGGCAGCACCGCGGCGATCTTCGCCAGCGCGTCGGTGGCGGCGCCGGCGAGGCGTCTGTCGCCGCGTTCGGCGACCCAGCGCGAGCCCAGCACGATCGCCTCGATCTCCTCTTCCGAGAACATCAGCGGCGGCAGCATGAAGCCGGGGCGCAGGACGTAGCCGACGCCGGGCTCGCCGTCGATCACGGCACCCTGGCCCTGCAGCGTGGCGATGTCGCGATAGAGCGTGCGCAGGCTGATTCCGACCTCGTCTGCGAGCGCGCGGCCGCTCACCGGCTGGCGGTAGCGGCGCAGCACTTGCATCAACTCGAGCAGCCTTTCGGCGCGCGACATTCGCTTGGCCTCGCTCGTGGACGCAGCTTAGCACGATGGCTGCCAGTTTGTGGCAGCATGATATGTGGGCCGGGCGTCCCGCGCGTGCTACACTGCGAGCATGAGCAAAGCCTTCACCAAGGAAGCCGACGCCGAGCGCGACGATGACGTCTCCGAGAGCGCGGCATTGCCGGCCGGGGTCAGGAATTACATCACGCCTTCGGGTTTGGCGCGGCTGCAGGCCGAGGTGAAGCAGCTGCAACAGGTCGAGCGGCCGAAGGTGGTCGAAATCGTCGCCTGGGCCGCCGGCAACGGCGACCGCTCGGAGAACGGCGACTACATTTACGGCAAGCGGCGCTTGCGCGAGATCGACCGCCGCATCCGCTTCTTGCTGAAGCGGCTCGAGATCGCGGTGCCGGTCGATCCCAAGCAGCAGAAGAACCGCGACCAAGTCTACTTCGGCGCCACCGTCACCTACGTCAACGGCCGCGACGAGGAGCAGACGGTCCGCATCGTGGGTGTCGACGAAGCGCGCTCGGAGCAGGGCGAGGTGAGTTGGATCTCGCCGATCGCGCACGCGCTCTTGAAAGCGCGCGAAGGCGATATGGTGAGGGTCCAGACGCCGGGCGGGGCCGAGCCGATCGAGGTGGTGAAGATCGCCTATTCCGAGTCGTGACGCGCCGGCGCTACGCCGCGCTCGGACGCGCGATTCTCCCTTCCGCGTCTTCCCACACGACCGTGCGGTTGCGGCCGGCGGCCTTGGCCGCATAGAGGGCCTTGTCTGCGCGCTCGATCGATTTCTCGACCGGAACCTCGGGATCGAGCAGCGTGAGGCCGAGCGAGACGGAAACGTGAAACGCCTCGTTCACGTTGCTACGATGCCCGATCCCAGACAGCGCCGCGCGCAGCCTTTCGACGATCTCGCGCGCCTTGGCCACGTCCGCGACCAAGAGCAGAATCAGAAATTCCTCGCCGCCATAACGAAAGATCCGGTCGTAGGAACGGAGATGCGCCATGGCGTGCTGCGCGAAGGCGATCAGCACCTTGTCGCCGGCGAGCGAGCCCTGGATTTCGTTGATGCGCTTGAAATCGTCGACGTCGAGCAGCGCCACCGCACAGGAGAGATTGCCGCGCTTGACCAGCTGGTGCTGCTCGCGGAGGCGGGTCAGCATCGCGATGCGATTGGGC
>JBKOUH010000246.1:0-1692 GCA_046723285.1 Pseudomonadota bacterium | reverse complement strand
CAGTAGTAGTCCTTGATGTCGCCGTGGCTGATCGGGCGCACGGACATATCTTCGGTCGCGCGCATGGCGAGACCGGCCGGCAAATACTCTTTGAGCGCCACCTTGCGGCCGATCGCTTGCTCGGTCGCAAGGTAGGTGATCCCGAAGCCGCCGACTCCGAGAATGCCTTCGATCCGATAGCCCTCGAACTCGTGGCCAATCGGCAGCGCGTTTCTATTTTCCTGGTCCAACCGGGGTCCCCGTGCGGGCGTGTACGCAATCAAAGGCCGCAAACACAAAAAAACACTTAAATATGGCCGTGGAAGCCCGGCCCGGCGGCCTCACGGTGCGCCACCATGGCGGCAGGCGACGGGTGCCAACGGCTTGGCCTAGAACGAAATTCCGTAAGCCGCCCGGCCCCGCCCCTCACCTACACGGGGCGAGACGCCGCAGCCTTCCTGCCGGCCGGCCCGGAGGCTAGGCGGCCGCCGGCCGTGGGGCGCGCGGGATCGCCATTTGCTCCACGAGGAGCAGCGCGAACAGGACGGCGCCGCCGATCGCAAGGTAATGCGTCGGAAGCGCCGCGAGGGGTGCCACGATCGCCGCGACGATGCCCGGCATCACGAGGCCGCATCCGGCCAGAGCGAAGAGCGCGATCTCGAGCGCGTTGGCGCGGTACCGCAGCCAGCCCTGAAACGCCGCCGCCAGCGCGGCGATGCCGAGCGCGGTTTGCGCGATCACGACGACGACGTCGAACATGTCCGCGCCCTTCGGCATCTTGAGCAAAAGTCCGGCGCCGGCGGGATCGAGCACGAAGACGAGCGGCACGACAAAGGCCGGCGTCGTGTATTTCCACGCCTGCAGCGTCGTGATGTAGGGGCTGCCGCCGGTGATCGCCGCCGCGGCGAACGGCGACAGCGCGGTCGGCGGCGAAACCTCGGAGAGCACGGCGTAGTAGAAGATGAACATGTGCGCGGCGTAGTCGGGCACGCCGAGCTTGATCAGCGCCGGCGCCGTGATCACCGCGCAGATGATGTAGCTTGCGGTCACCGGCACGGCGAGGCCGACGATCCAGACGATGAGGCCGGTGTAGATCGCGGTCAGCACCAGGCTGCCGCCGGCGTAGTCGATGATGATCGCGCTGAATTTCAGGCCGAGGCCGGTCAGCGTCACCACGCCGACGATGATGCCCGCCGAGGCGCAGGTGGCCGCGACGTTGAGCATGCCGATCGAGCCTTCGCGCAGCGCCGTGACGAGCTGCGCGATCGTCATCCGGCCCGGCGTGCACAGCACATAGGTGCCGACCAGCACCAGCACGACGACGGCCCCCAAGCTCCAGAGGGAGGGAATGAAGAGCTGGCCGCCCGCGGCGAGCCAATCCACCGGCAGCACGATCGACGCGACCAGCAGCGCGATCGACAAGATGCCGCCGATCATCGGCGCGAAGAAGGTGGAAACGGCCGCCACGATCGTCGCCCACACGACCGCGAGCATCGGGGTCAGACCCGCGAGCATGAAGACGATGATCAGTACGAGCGAAATGAAGTGGTGGCCGCCCGCCTGGTATATGGCGCCGAGGCGGCGGAAATACGCGGCGGGCCCGCGCGCGCGGCCTCCGTCGGGCGCGCGCTCGGCCGTGCGGTACTTGCGCCCGTCGATCTCGACCATGACGAGCAGCGCGAAGTAGTAGAGACACGTCGGAATCGTCGCCAT
>JBKOUH010000315.1:0-3490 GCA_046723285.1 Pseudomonadota bacterium | reverse complement strand
CTCGTCCACGACGCCCTCTTCGTCCGCAAACCCTTCGCTCGCATCGATAAACCGCCCGAGGTCAACCCCTCCAAGCCGAAACCGCGGCTTCACCCCAACCAGCTCGAGTTCTGCTATGCCTAACTTCCCCGGACAGTCCTGGGGACCCATGCCGACGCCCGGACATCATTCGATATTCGCTCCATCGCCGACGCTCTCGCGCCCCGAAGCCTGGCTTGGGAGCAGATGTCCGTCGCCGGAGAGATGGGTCCCCGCTTTCGCGAGGACGACAAGAAGAGGCTGAACAGATCCAAAAAGCGACTCATGCGACCGGCTCCTCGACGCGGCGGCGGTCGCGGGCGATGTCGAGGAACACTTCCTCGAGATTGCGCCGGCCGTATTTCTTCAACAGCTCCTTGGCGCTGCCGCGATCGACGAGCCTGCCCGCCTTCAGCATCAGCACCAGCGAGGCCATGCGCTCGACCTCGCCCATGTTGTGCGAGGCCAAGAGGATCGTGGCCTTCCGCTCGGCGACGTAGCGCTCGAGATAGGCGCGCACCCAATCGCCGGTGTCGGGATCGAGCGAGGCGGTGGGCTCGTCGAGCAGCAGCACCTCGGGCTCGTTGACGAGTGCCTTGGCGAGCGCCGCGCGCGTCTTCTGGCCGGCCGAAAGCGTCCCGGTCGGGCGGCCGATGAACTCGCCCATCTGCAGCTGCTCGGCCAACGCGTCGATGCGCTGCCGTGGGTGCCGGACGCCATAAAGCTGCGCGAACACCCGCAGGTTCTCGCGCACCGTGAGGCGCTTCGGCAGCTCGACATAGGGCGAGCCGAAATTCATGCGCGGCAGCACGCGGTAGCGGTGCTTCAGGATATCGACGCCGAGCACGCGCGCTTCGCCCGAAGTCGGCAGCAGCACGCCCAGGAGGATCGCGAGCGTCGTCGTCTTGCCGGCGCCGTTGCCGCCCAGAAGCGCCGTGATCGAGCCCGGCGGCACGGCAAATGTGAGATCCTCGACCGCGGTCACGGCGCCGTAGCGCTTGACGAGGTGGCGGACCTCGATGGCGGGGCCTTCGTTCATGCCAAGCCTATCCGGTATAGTCGCGGCGCAATTCGGGTGGAACGCTCGCCATGAACGGGGATCGCCGCAACCGACGAACGCCCGGCCGCTTGCGCTTGAGGACGCTGATCTCGATCCGCTGGGCCGCCGTGCTCGGCCAATCGGCGGCGGTCGTGCTGGTGCATTACGGCCTCGGCTACTCTCTGCCGCTCGTGGAATGCGCGGCGGCGGTCGGCGCCTCCGCGCTGTTGAACGTGGTTTTGACCTTGCGCGGCCAGTTGGGCCGCCACCTCCCCGACTACCATGCCGTCCTTTACCTCGCCTACGACATCCTGCAGCTGACCGCCCTGCTCTATCTAACGGGCGGGCTCAACAACCCGTTCTCGCTGCTGATATTGGCTCCAGTGATCGTCTCGGCCACCGCCTTGACGCGGCCGGCCACGATCGGCTTGGGCGGCGTCGCCGTGGCCGCGATCACGGTCCTCGCCTTCTATCACCAGCCGCTGCCCTGGCCGGGAACCGGCTTCGCGCTGCCCGAATATTACATGCTCGGCGTCTGGCAGGCGCTCGTGATCGGCATTCTGTTCATCGCGGCCTGGGTCGGCAGCGTGTCCGAAGAGGCGCGAACGATGGGCGACGCGCTGGTGGAAACCCAGGTGGCGCTCTCGCGCGCGCAGCGCCTCTCGGAGCTGGGCGCCCTCGCCGCCGCCGCCGCGCACGAGCTCGGGAGCCCGCTCGCCACCATCGCCGTCGTCGCCAAGGAGATGGCCCGCGACGTGCCCAAGGATGGCCCGATGGCCGAGGACGTGGCGCTCCTGATCGAGCAGAGCAACCGCTGTCGCGAGATTCTGGCCCAGCTTTCGCGCCGGCCGGAGCAGCCGCAGGCTTTCGAGCCCGGGCGCTTCATGCCGCTCTCGCAATTCCTCGATTTCGTGGCCGAGCCCTATCGCGCCGAGGGCAAGCCGATCGTGCTCCAGGCGACTGCGGCGGACGAGGCCTCCGGCCCCGAGCCCGAGATCGAGCGCGTGCCCGAGGTGATCCACGCGCTCGGCACCCTCATCCAGAACGCGACCCAATTCGCCCGCAGCGCCGTCCATATCGATGCGCACTGGGGGCCCGCCCAGATCGAAATCGAGATCACCGACGACGGTCCGGGCTTTCCCCCGCTCTTGCTCGACCGCCTCGGAGAACCTTATGTTTCTTCGCGCAAAGACGAGGGCGGCCATATGGGCCTCGGCCTCTTCATCGCCCAGACGCTGTTGGGGCGCTACGGCGCCCGCCTCGCGTTCGGGAATCGCCGCGAGGGCGGCGCCCGCGTGAGCGTCGCGTGGGATCGGGCCACCGCCGAGGGGATGGCAGGGGGAGGCGAGCATGGTTGAGACGAGCGAACCGAAGGGACTGGGCGCGGGCAAATCGCTGCTCCTGGTCGACGACGACAAGCCGCTCCGGGAACGCCTGCGCGTCGCCATGGAGCGGCGCGGCTTCAAGGTGCTGGCGGCCGAGAGCGTGGCCGAGGGCATCAAGATCGCGCGCTCGGAGCCGCCCGATTTCGCGGTCATCGATTTGCGCCTGGCCGACGGCAGCGGCCTCGACGTGGTGGCCGCGCTGCGCACGGCGCGGCCGGATACGCGCATCGTGATGCTGACCGGCTACGGCAACATCGCGACCGCCGTCGCCGCCGTGAAGGCCGGCGCGGTCGATTATCTGCCGAAGCCGGCCGACGCCGACCAGATCGAGGCCGCGCTGTTGAACCTCGAGCGCCCGCTGCCGAAGCCGCCCGAGAACCCGATGTCGGCCGACCGCGTGCGCTGGGAGCACATCCAGCGCGTCTACGAGCAGTGCGACCGCAACGTGTCCGAGACCGCGCGCCGCCTCAACATGCACCGCCGCACGCTGCAGCGCATCCTCTCGAAATACGCGCCGAGAGAGAATTGACCCCGCGCCCCGGGGCGCGGGGCAAGGGGTGAGGGGCGACGAATTTCAATCGGGAGCGTGTTTGCGCGCGATGAGACGTTTGCGCCGAGGCCGCAACCTCGAAGCAAGATGCTCGACACGCGTCGCATCATTTCGTCGGATAGATCCGTCGCCCCCTCTCCCCGAGGAGAGGGGAAGGCTATTGCAGCGTGATCGCGCCTTCGACGCAGTAGCTGCGGTTGCCGGAGAGCTGCTTCGCCGCCAAAGCCTGGCCCTGCCGGTAGATCGCGAAACACCCGGCGGAACGCTGCCCGAACGACGCGCTTTCCATACACAGCGCATTGTCCTTGACGTTCCAGACGCCGATGTCGCGCGCGCCGGTGACGTTGACTTTCTCCTCGCCGATCTGGCGGCAGGCGCCCCAAGGACCGGAGGGGCCGCGGCCGGCTTGGCAGGAATGGACCGAGGAGCCGTCGGAGCGGAACTGGCGCGTCAGGCTGAACCAGATGCCGCCGCCGCGCGTCGACTCGCGCACGTAGC
>JBKOUH010000488.1:0-3475 GCA_046723285.1 Pseudomonadota bacterium | reverse complement strand
CCGCTGCCCACGGCCGCCGCGGCCGCGCGCATCGCGTATGGGGCGCGCCTCCGCGCCTATCGCTTCGACAAGTACCGCACCAAGGAGAAGGAAGAGCAGAAACCGACGCTCGGCGAGCTCACCATTGCCATCGCCGGCGCGCGCGCCGCCGAAGATGCGTTCCGCCCGCTCGACCGCGTCGCCGACGGCGTCTGCTTCACGCGCGATCTCGTCAGCGAGCCGGCCAACATCATCTACCCCGAGACGCTGCCCGATGCCGCGCGCACGCTTTCCGAGCTCGGCGTCGAGGTCGAAGTCCTCGGCGTCCACGACATGCAGCGGCTCGGCATGGGGGCGCTGCTCGGCGTGGGGCAGGGCAGCGCGCGCGAGCCGCGCCTCGTCGTCATGCAATGGAAGGGCGCCGCCAACCGCGCCGATCAGCCGCTCGCCTTCATCGGCAAGGGCGTCACTTTCGATACCGGCGGCATCTCGATCAAGCCGGCCGCCGGCATGGAAGAGATGAAGTGGGACATGGGCGGCGCCGGCACGGTGCTGGGGCTGATGAAGGCGCTGGCGGGCCGGCGGGCGAAGATCAACGTGATCGGCGTCGCGGGCCTGGTCGAGAACATGCCTTCGGGCACGGCGCAGCGGCCGGGCGACGTCGTAAAGTCGATGTCGGGCCAGACGATCGAGGTCATCAATACCGACGCCGAAGGGCGCCTCGTGCTCGCCGACGCGCTCTGGTATTGCCAGGATCGCTTCAAGCCGAAATTCATGGTCGATCTCGCGACCTTGACCGGCGCCATCGTGATCGCGCTGGGCCATGAGAACGCGGGCCTCTTCGCCAACAGTGACGAGCTCGCCGAGCGCATCGCGGCGGCCGGCCGCGCCACCGGCGAGCGCTGCTGGCGCTTGCCGCTCTCGGACAGCTACGACAAGGCGATCGTCTCCGAGATCGCCGACATGAAGAACGTCGGCGACCGCGCGGCGGGCTCGATCACGGCCGCGCAGTTTCTCCAGCGCTTCGTCAACGACGTGCCCTGGGCCCACATCGACATCGCCGGCATGGCCTGGTCGAAGAAAGACTCGCCGACCGTCCCCAAAGGCGCCACCGGCTACGGCGTGCAGCTGCTGAACCACCTCGTGCAGGAGTATTACGAGGGCAAGTAGCGCGCGGCGCGGCGCGGCCGAGGCTTTATCGAAGCGCACCCGCGGCACGATCAAGCAGCGATTTCACCGTTTCCATCGGCGCCGGCGCCAGCCCCTGCTTGCGCGCGACGGCGAGCATGAGGCGGCGCGCGCCGCCGAGCGTGCAGGCGGTGATGGCTCCGGTCGCGAGATCGCGGTCGGGGCGCGGCCGGCGCAGCACACACAGCGCGGCGCCGATACGCTTCTGCTCATAACGATAGAGGTTCGTCTCGCGCCCGGCGGCGAGGCAGCCGACATCGCAAGCTTCGGCCCGCGCCGGCAGCTGCGGAAACGGGCGCCCATCCTGCCGGCTCCACACCGTGAGCTCGAGCGTCTCGCCGGGCTCGGTCTGCATGCGGCAGAGCCGGCGGCGATACGGACCGAGCCGGTCGTCGAGCACGTCCGGCCCGAACGCGCGCACGCCCAACGCCTTCTCCGCCTCCGCGCGCGGCAGCGCCGCGCACAGATCGCGCGCGCGGGGCATTTCGGCACTCGCTGCGGCAGCGGCGAGCGCGCAAGCGGCCAAGGCAATTGTGACCGGCTTCATCGTTGTCTTCCGAGGCATATTCTCGTTGCGCGACTAGACCCGATTTGTCGTCCCCGCGAAAGCGGGGACCAAGACGCTCGGCAAGAGCCGAGCTTCTGTCAAATCGCGCAAAGCGCGATTTGACCGTAAGCAACGCACTTGCGTTGCGTCGCTTGCGCGGGAGCGGCAAGTTGAGAGAAGGTGGACCCGATGACGGACGTGAACTTCTACCACCTGCAACGCTCGGCGCTCGATCAGGCGCTGCCGAAGCTGCTGGAGAAAATCCTCCAGGCGGGCAAGCGCGCGGTGGTGATGGCGCGCTCGGAGGAGCGCGTCGAGGCGCTGAACGCGCGGCTCTGGACCTACGATCCCAATTCCTTCCTGCCGCACGGCAGCAAGGCCGACGGCAACGCCGCCGAGCAGCCGATCTGGCTCACGCTCGAAGACGAGAACCCCAACGGCGCCGCCGTCCTGGTGCTCACCGACGGCGCCGCCACGGCGCACCTCGGCGACTTCGAGCGCTGCCTCGAGCTCTTCGACGGCAACGATCCCGAGCGCGTCGCCGACGCCCGCCAGCGCTGGGCGGACTACAAAAGCGCGGGCCACGCCGTCACCTACTGGCAGCAGGGCGAGCGGGGCTGGGAGAAGAAGGCGTAAGGCACGCCGCCTGCGCGGATTTTGCCCCGGCGCCTCGCTTGTCGTGCGGCGGCCGAGCGGCTATATCGCGCGCCATCTTCGGGGCGCTTCAGCCCGCAATTCTCAAAACCAACGAGCGAGACAATGGCGATCGAGCGCACCTTTTCGATCATCAAGCCCGACGCGACCAAGCGCAACCTCACCGGCAAGATCAACGCCGTCATCGAGGGCGCGGGCCTGCGCATCATCGCGCAGAAGCGCCTGAAGCTCACGCAGAAGCAGGCCGAGGGCTTCTACGCGGTCCACAAGGAGCGGCCGTTCTACAAGAGCCTCGTCGGCTTCATGATGTCGGGCCCGGTCGTGGTGCAGGTGCTCGAAGGCGAGAACGCCGTCGCCAAGTACCGCGAGGTGATGGGCGCCACCGATCCGGCGAAGGCCGCGCCGGGCACGATCCGCAAGCTCTATGCCGAATCGATCGAGGCCAATTCAGTGCACGGCTCCGACGCGCCCGAGACCGCCAAGACCGAGATCGCGTTCTTCTTCAAGCCCGAGGAGATCGTGGGGTAGGTCGCGCCCCTAAACAGACGGTCCTCGGCGCGAAATGGATCGGCGGCCTCTGGTAGCTCATCGCGGTGGCCGGCTCCGTCCGATGCCCGCACATCCCGCTTGGGCTCGGCGGCGCGGCTGACCTCGATCCCGAGCGCGACGATCGTCAGGATGGCGCGCGCCGTCGCGCGCTACCCTCGGGAGTGGTGGCAGAACAGCCTACCCAACAGCAGGCCGACGCCGGCGGCGATCCCGATGCTGAGAAAGGGATTCGCCTTGATCGTTTTCCCGGCGGTCTTCATCGCGCGCCGGCCCTTGGCGAGCGCCGCATCGTAGGCCTCCGAAGCCTCCTCGCCGGTGTGCGAGATCGTGCGCTTGGCGCCGTCCACGAGCGAGCCGGCCGCGCCGTTGGCGAGGCGCCTGACCGTGGCCACGAGGCTGTCGATACCGGCGCGCAGCTGCACGACCTCGTCGTGAACCGATGATTCGGAATCGGCCGCTTCTTTCTTGTGGGTCATCTTAGCCTCCGAGGGTGAATGCGATTACGAGTGAGCCTGCCCCGCCCGGTCGGCGATGGCAGGGGACGGCTCGAATTTTGCC
>JBKOUH010000047.1:0-6673 GCA_046723285.1 Pseudomonadota bacterium | reverse complement strand
AACCGCAGCGTTGGTTTCTGCTGTGCCGAGGCGGGAAGGGCCGAGGCGGCCGCGAGCGCCGCGCCCCCGGCAAGAACTGTCCGACGGCTGACTTGCGAATTCATGTTGCTCCTCCGGGTAAGGACCCTTTGTTGGCACTTGCTTTCGGCACCGCCGCGCTGTACTTCAGTACCTTAGTGCCTCAGTACCTCACCCCTACAATAGAGGTGGCCGACGTGTCAATGCGGGCGCAGACGAGCGAGCGAGGCCCGCAGTCGCTCGGGGTCATCGCCTCGCGCCGCGCCCCCGCGCTCGCAAGCTTGGTCGAGGAGCGGCTGCGCGACGCGATCATGTTCGGCGAGCTCGGTCTCGGCGAGGCGATCTCGGAGGACCGACTGGCCACGATGCTCGGCGTCAGCCGCACGCCGGTGCGCGAGGCGCTGACCGCGCTGCAGCTCCAGGGCCTCGTCGTGATCCAGCCGCAGCGCGGCAGCTTCGTTTTCGAGCCGGCGCAGAGGGACCTCGCCGAGATCTGCGAATATCGGCTGTTCGTCGAAAGCCATGCGATGTCGCTCGCCGCGAGCCGCGCGGGCCGCGATACGATCGCGGCGCTCAAGGCCGCGCAGGCCGCGATGGACGCGGCGGAGGCAACCGGCGACCTCGCGGCGGCCGCGCGGGCGGATGCCGCGTTCCACAACGCGTTTCTCGAGCATTGCGGCAACAACCTCCTGGTCCAGGCTTACACGCTGGTGTCCGGGCGCGTCGGCGCCATTCGCTTCCTCGCGCGCCGCTCGAGCGGCACCAAGAGCTACGCGAGCAAGCAGCATCGCGCGATTATTGCCGCGCTCAAGTCGGACGACGTCGCCGAGGCCAACGGCATCCTCTCCCTCCACATCATGAACATGCAGGTTCATTTCGCCGAAGCGCGTGCGGCGGCGGGCAGATCTCCCGTCCAAGCCTGAGCGGCGGCATGAAACGCACGCTCGTCGGCCTGATCGGCGCCAACATCGAAAAGTCGCTTTCGCCGGTCCTCCACGAGGACGCGTTCGCGGCTGCCGGCATCCGCGGCCATTACCATTTGATGGACCTTGAACGGCTGCCGGGCCGGACGCTCGCCGAGCTGCTCGGCGCCGCCGGCACGGCAGGCTTCGCGGGCGTGAACGTGACCTACCCTTGCAAGGAAGCAGTGCTGCCGCTGCTCGACGACGTCTCCGCCGAGGCCCGTCAGATCGGCGCGGTCAATACCGTCACCATCGACAAGAATCGCCGGACGACCGGCTACAACACCGACCGCGTAGGGTTTCGCCTCTCCTTCGAGGAAGCTCTGGGGCGCGGCGCTGTCGCGGCCAAAACCGCGGTGCTGGTGGGTACTGGTGGTGCCGGCCGCGCTGTTGCATTCGCGCTCTGCGACCTCGGCGCGGCACGCGTGCTCGTCTACGACACGGATGCGCGGCGGGCGGCGGCGCTCGTCGCCGACGTCACTCTGCATATCGGCGCCGGCCGCTGCCGGGCGATCGACGCCGTGGCGCCCGCGCTCGCCGACGCCGCCGGCGTCGTCAACGCCACGCCCATCGGCATGCTCGGCTTTCCCGGCATTCCGGTTCCCGTCGAGGCTGTGGCACCGCGCCATTTCGTGGCCGACATCATCTACACCCCGCTCGATACGGCTCTCGTCAAGGCGGCGCGCGCGCGCGGCGCTCGCGTTCTCACCGGCGGCGGCATGTGCGTCTTCCAGGCCGCGGAAGCGTTCCGCCTCTTCACCGGCATCGCCCCCGACATCGGCCGCATGAAGCGAATGTTCGCCGAAGCCGTCGCCGTGCGCGACGAGGCGCTCGCGGCCGCGAGCTGAAGAGCGAGCCATGAAGCGATCGATCGCGACGGTGTCGCTGAGCGGCGTCTTGAACGAGAAGCTCGAGGCGATCGCCGCGGCGCGCTTCGCCGGCGTCGAAATCTTCGAGAACGATCTCCTCTCGTTCAACGGCACCCCGCGCCAAGTGCGCGCGATGATCGGCGATCTCGGCCTTACCACCGTGACGCTCCAGCCCTTCCGCGATTTCGAGGGGATGCCGGAGCCGCAGCGCGTGCGCAATTTCGCGCGCGCCGAGCGGAAGTTCGACCTGATGCAGGAGCTCGGCACGGATCTTCTGATGGTGTGCTCCAATGTCTCGCCCGAGAGCCTCGGCGGCATCGATCGCGCCGCGGCGGATTTGCGGGCGCTCGGCGAGCGCGCCGCGAAACGGGGTCTCCGCATCGGCTTCGAGGCGCTGGCCTGGGGGCGCCACATCAACGACTATCGCGATGCCTGGGAGGCGGTGCGCCGCGCCGATCATCCGGCCGTGGGTCTCGTGCTCGACACCTTCCACATCCTCGCGCGCAAGACCGACTTGGCCGCGCTCGGCGCCATTCCGCGCGACCGCACCTTCCTCGTACAGATCGCCGACGCGCCGCTGGTCGACATGGACTACCTCTCCTGGAGCCGGCACTTCCGCAATTTCCCCGGTCAGGGCGATCTGCCTATGCTGGAGTTCATGACGGCGCTGCAGGAGACCGGCTACGACGGCTGGATCTCGCTCGAGATCTTCAACGATCAGTTCCGGGCCGGCTCGGCGCGCAGCGTCGCCGTCGATGGCCAGCGTTCGCTCGTCTACCTGCTCGACCGGCTGCGCGCGCGCACTGGCAACGCCATTCCCGGCCTGCCACCGATGCCGCCGCCGGCCGAATGCCTCGCCGTCGAATTCGTCGAGTTCGCCGTCGACGAGGCGGCGGCGCCCGAGCTCGAGCGCGTCATCGCGGGGCTCGGCTTCCGCAAAGTGGGCGTGCACCGCTCCAAGGCGGTCACTCGCTGGTCGCAGGGCGGCATCAATCTCGTCGTCAACACCGACAAGGAAGGTTTCGCCCACGCGTTCAACATCACGCACGGCACGTCGGTGTGTGCCATCGCGCTGCGCGTCGACGACGCGGCGGCGGCGTTCGAGCGGGCGCAGAAGCTCTGCGATCAGCCGTTTGGCCAGCCCGTGTTGCCCGGCGAGCTCGAGATTCCCGCCGTGCGCGGCCTCGGCGGCAGCCTCCTTTACCTCGTCGACTCCAAGAGCGATCTCGGCCGGCTCTGGGACATCGATTTCGCGGCCGCCGCCGCACCTGGCGCCGGAAACGACGCTGGGCTCGCCGCCGTCGACCACATCTCGCAGTCCATGCACTACGAGGAAATGCTGACCTGGCTGCTCTTTTACACCGCGCTCTTCAACGTCTCGAAGACGCCGGCGCAGGACGTGGTCGACCCCGGCGGCATCGTCCGCAGCCAAGTCGTCGAGACCGCGAACGGCGCGCTGCGCCTCGTGCTCAACGCCTCGCAATCGACCCGCACGCTCTCCTCCCGATTTCTTTCCGAGGCGTTCGGATCGGGCGTCCAGCACATCGCCTTCGCGACCAGTGACATCATTGCGGCGGTCGCGAGCTTCCGCGCCAACGGCATCGAGCTGTTGCCGATCCCGGCGAACTACTACGACGATCTCGAGGCCAAGACCGATCTCGACCCCGCGAGAATCGACGCGCTGCGCCAAGCGAACGTGCTCTATGACCGCGACGGCGGCGCCGAAGGCGGCGGGGCCGAATATCTCCAGGCTTACACGCGCACCTTCGACGAGCGCTTCTTCTTCGAGATCGTCGAGCGGCGGGCCTATCACGGCTTCGGCGCCGCCAATGCGCCGATCCGCCTCGCCGCACAGGCGCGGTTGGCGGTCCAGCCTGAACTCCTGCTGAGGTAGCGCGCTCCCGGTGACGCTGGCCGTGCAGCCCGCCGTCGCCGGTTGATCGAGGACCGGGCGTCTCAGGACGGGGATAGCAACATGTCTGCTGTGCGCTTGGGTTCTGCGATCATGCAATCGTGGCCACAGGCGATCTCGCGATAGGTCCAATGCGGATCGTCGCGGAGCTTGCGGGCGAATTGCTCGAACACTGGGCGCGCGGGGTTGGTGCAGCGGATGTAGGCGCGCGGGAGCTTGGTCTCCCCGTTCTTGAGGTACAGCGGCTGAGTCCAGGTGCCAAACGGATGCGGCCGGATGCGCGGCTCGGCCCAGGCAAGGTCTTCGGGCTTGGTGACGCCGTAGTCCGGCAAGGGCGTCGGCGGGACAAGGCCGGTGGCGGCGCAACGCCGCTCGAGACCCGCGCGCGCTTCCGCGGACCAGAAATCGAGAACGCACTGGCCATGCGCGGGCACGAAGGCGTCGACATAGACGAGGCGCTTCAAACGCGCCGCCGCGCGGTCGGCGACGCCGGCGATCACCATGCCGGCATAGCTGTGCCCGACCAGGACAACCTGCTCGAGATCCTCCATCTCCAGCAGCCCGGCGATGTCGGCGACGTGAGTCTCGAGATCGATCTTGTGATCGGCGAGATGCGCGCGTTCGCCGAGACCAGTCAATGTCGGCGCGTAGGCCTCGTGCCCGGCCGCGCGCAGCAGCGGGGCCACGCGCTGCCAGCACCAGCCGCCGTGCCAGGCCCCGTGAACGAGGACGAAGACGGACTTCACGGCGCACGCCCCGCCACGCTCAGGCGATGCGCGCGCAACGCTTCATGCGTTGCGCACGCGCACTTCCATGCGTCCCACCTTCTCGACCTCGGCGATCATGAGATCGCCGTTCTTGACCGGGCCGACGCCCTCGGGCGTGCCCGACATGATGATGTCGCCCGGCAGCAGCGTGTAATAGCTCGAAAAGAATTCGATGCACTGCTGCACGTTCAAGATCAGCATTTTGGTGTTCGATTTCTGGCGCGGCTCGTTGTTGACCGTGATCCAGAGATCGAGGTTGTTGGGGTCGGCGATCTCGTCGGCGGTGACGAGCCACGGCCCCAGCACCGAATAGCTGTCGATGCTTTTCCTCACCGAGCGGTCCTCGGTGCCGCGCACGGTCATGTCGAGCCCGATCGCGTAGCCGGCGACGTAGTCGAGCGCTTTCGCCGCGGGGATGGCGGAGCCGGTCTTGCCGATGACGACGGCGAGTTCGACCTCGTGATCGTTGCGGCGGTCGGGAAAGCGCAGCGACACGCCCTCACTCGGCCCCACCAGCGACGAATTCGCCTTCAAGAACGGCCCGGCCGTGCGAATGTTGAGCATATTCGACGATGGATTGGCGAACGCGGTCGGATTCTTCGTCGCCTCGTCGATGTGAAGCTGATAGTTCACCGGAGCGCCGATGATCTTCGACGGATTCGCGACCGGGCTCTTGAGCTTCACGGCGTTGAGCGGCTTCGGCGTCGCCGCGTGCTTGATCTCGTTGATGCGCGCCACGACCTTCGGAAGGTTGGCGACGAGGAGATCGCCCTGCGGCAGCGGCCAGGAGACTTTGGGCAGCGCGTCGAGCGCGCCGGTGACATCGAGCACGCGGTCACCCTCGACCACGCCCAGGCGATCATTGTCGAAGCGGCAGATCTTCATCGCAGCGTTCCCTCCTCGATGGAATTCTTGCCGGGCCGGTCGGCGTCAGGATTCGTCCGGCGGCAGCTCGGCGAGCAAGGCCAGCGCTTCCAAGAGCGCGGCGCGTTTTTCCGGAGGCACCGGCGCCAGGATCTCGTCCTGCACCGCCATCGCCGCGTCGACGCAGGCTTCGAGCGCCGCGATGCCGGCGCCGGTCGGCCATAGCGTGTTGACGCGCTGGTCGGCCGCATCGCGCTTCCGCTCGATATAACCGCGCGCCACCATGCGATCGATCATGTCGGCGACCGTGCTGCGGTCGATGCCGGTCTTGTCGACGAGATGCGTCTGGTTGAGGCCGGGGTTCTGATAGACGGTCGTCAGCACCGCGAATTGCGGCGGCCGCAGGCCGTTCTCGCCCACGGCCTGGACGAAGAGATCGATCGCGCGCTGCTGCGCGCGGCGCAGCAAATGGCCGGGCGTGCGGCGAATGTCGATGAGATCGATCGCCCGCGGCGCCGCCTTCGCCCGTGCCGTTCCGCTTGCCATTTTCACGCTGACCTTGACCGTCGAGAATTAATCCGTATACTGATGAATTATGCCCGGCGCCGCGGCGCCGGTCCAGAAGAATCCGGCGAGGAGTGTCTTGATGCCTTCGGCCAACGTGCCGGAGTGCGAAAAAGGAGAAGGAGCGCGGGCCATGGAATTCGGCATCCAGTTTTTCCCCGATATCGGTCCCAAGGTAAAGTCGGCCCAGGCCTATTGGGACGATGCGCTCCGGCTCTGTGATCATTTCGATGCGCTCGGCTACACGCATGTGCGCACGGTCGAGCATTATTTCGAGCCCTACGGCGGCTATACGCCCAATCCGCACATCTTCCTCGTCGCCGCGTCGCAGCGCACCAAGAAGGCGCGCCTCGTCACCGGCGCCGTGCTCCCGGTCTTCAATCATCCGTTCAAGATCGCGGGCGAGATCGGCATGGTCGACGCCATCTCGAACGGGCGCTTGGAATGCGGCTTCGCGCGTGCGTTCCTGCCGCACGAATTCGCGCGCTTCGGCGTGCCCATCGACGAAAGCCGCGCGCGCTTCGACGAAGGCATGGAAGCGGTCCGGCGCCTCCTTGAGGAGGAGAACGTCACCTTCGAAGGCAAATTCCACAAATTCAAGAACGTGACCTCGCTGCCGCGGCCGACGCAAAAGCCGCGTCCGCCCTTCTGGGTGGCGGCCATCGGCACGCCGGAAAGCTTCGAGAAGGCGGGAAAGGCCGGCCACAGCGTGATGGC
>JBKOUH010000380.1:0-3123 GCA_046723285.1 Pseudomonadota bacterium | reverse complement strand
ATCGAGCGCCGCGGCGAGACGCGCCGAGGCCTTCCGCCGCTCCTCGGCATTCGCGGCGGTGCGCACCGCGTCGGCGGCCGAGACGATCGGCTGCACCGGCGGATCGAACTCCTCGGCCAGCACGCGCAGGAACGCCTCGCGCTCGCCAGGCGCCAGGCCCAAATATTCGTGGCCCAGCGCCGCGGTGCGCGCGCGCGCCGCCACCTCGCCGCCCGGACCTTGAAGCGCTTCCTGCACGCGGTCGTGCAAACGCTGCTTCAAGCGGTCCTGGGCCGGCGGCACCTCGCCGGCGATCGCGCGCCACGCCGCGCCGAGCCAGCCGAGCGCGCGATCGACGAGGTTCGCCGTATCGGGCGGGCGCGGCATCGCCGGAACATTGGGCTACGCATCGTTCATAGCAGCGTCCTGAGCGCGTCGAGCGTGCGGCCCGGCTGCTCCGTCATCAGCATATGTCCGGCCTTTTCGATGAGGATCGTCTTGGCCCCCGGAATCGCGGCCAGCGGCGCCGCGGCCTTCGGCGGTGACATACGATCGTTATCGCCCAAGACCAGCACAGTCGGAACCTTGACCTTCGCCACCGCCGCCGCCGCGCCCTTGTAGCGGTCGCAAGCGCGGAGATCGATGCCGACGACGCCTTTCTTGCCGTGCTCGAGCAAGCGCAGCGTGCCGCCCGCCATCCATGTGCCGGGCGCCTCGGCGCCGCCGATCTGCGCGCGGCGGCCCAAGCCCCAAGCGGTGATCAGTTCGTAGGCAAGATGCTCGCCCGCGAGCGCCGGGTTCAGCAGCTTTTCGCTCACCGGCATTTCGGCCGCGCAGCCGCAAAGCGCCAGCGCGCGCACGCGATCGGGCCGGCGCGCCGCCGTCTCGAGCGACACGAGCGCCCCCATCGAATGCCCGACCAGCGCCGCGCTTTGCACGCGCGCGGCATCGAGCAACGCCACGACCCAGTCGGCAAGCGCGCCGATCTCGTCGAGCGCCGGCCCCTCCGAGCGACCATGGCCGGGCAGATCGACCGCGAGCACGCTCCGCCCATGCCACGCGAACCAGCGCGTCTGCAGCGCCCAGACCGTGTGATCGCAGCCGGCACCGTGCAGGAACACGACCGCCGGCAGCGCCGGATCGAACGCCTTCCCGCCCGTCGCGGCGTAGACCTTCTTGCCGTGAACGCTGAGCTCCATCGCCCCTACTCCGCCGCCATGCGCCGCGGCTGCGAGGCGCGAAGCGCGCGCGAAAGATCTTCGACGAGATCCTCGGGATCCTCGAGGCCGACCGAGAGGCGCACGAGCTCTTCGCCGATGCCGGCGGCCTTCAGCGCGGCGGCATCCATCTGCTGATGCGTGGTGCTGGCAGGATGGATGACCAGCGATTTCGCGTCGCCGACATTGGCGAGGTGCGAGAAGAGCTGCAGCGATTCGATGAAGCGCCGCCCCGCCTCGCGCCCCCCCTTGATGCCGAAGCTGAAGATCGAGCCGCAGCCTTTCGGCAACAGCGTCTTGGCGCGCTCGTGATCGGGGTGCGAGGGCAACTCGGGATAGCTGACCCATTCGACCGCGGGATTCTGGCTCAGGAATTCGGCGACGCGCCGCGCATTGGCGACGTGGCGCGGCACGCGGAGATGCAGCGTCTCGACGCCCTGGAGGATATAGAATGCCGTTTGCGGCGCCATCGTCGCGCCGAAATCGCGCAGGCCCTCGGCGCGCGCGCGCATGATGAAGGCGCCCGGCCCGAACTCCTCGGCGAAGTCGAGCCCGTGATAGCCGGCGTAAGGCTCGGTCAAGGTCGGGAATTTGCCCGACGCTTCCCAGTCGAACTGCCCGGAATCGACGAGCGCGCCGGCGATCGCGACGCCGTGCCCGCCCAGGAACTTCGTCGCCGAGTGCATGACGAGATCGACGCCGTGCTCGAACGGCCGGCAGAGATAGGGTGTCGCGAAGGTGTTGTCGATCATCAGCGGCACGCCATGGCCGTGCGCGATCTTGGCCACCGCCCGCAGATCCATGATCTCGAGGCCGGGATTGCCGAGCGTCTCGCCGAAAACGAGGCGCGTTTCGGGCCGGAGCGCGCGCTTGAAGCCGTCGGTGTCGCGCGGATTGACGAACGTCGTCGTGATGCCGAAGCGGGGCAGCGTGTGGGTGAAGAGATTGTGGCTGCCGCCATAGATCGAGGCGGAGGAAACGATGTGGCCGCCCTGACCCATCAAGGTCGCGATGCCGAGGAACAGTGCCGCCTGTCCGCTCGCGGTCGCGACGCAGCCGACGCCGCCTTCCAGCGCGGAGAGCCGCTCCTCGAGCACCGCCACGGTCGGGTTCGAGATGCGCGAATAGATGTGCCCCGCGCGCTCAAGGTTGAAAAGTGCCGCGGCGTGATCGGTGTCGCGAAATACGTAAGACGTGGTCTGGTAGATCGGCACGGCGCGCGCGCCGAATTGCGGATCGGGATGCTGCCCGGCATGCAGCGAAAGCGTGTCGAACTTCGCGAACTCGGCCATGGCGGCCTCCTCGGCGCATGAAACGTCGATGCGGCGGAGAGTGGCCGCCGCGTACGCTGCCGGTCAAGCGCCGCAGCACCGCTTGACCGCGGCCCCAGGCGATGCGACGATTCGGGCCACTGCAGTGCGGAGGTTGCCATGCGTCTCCCGATCGCGCTTGCCGCCCTTGGCGTCGCCGCCGCATCGGCCGCGCACGCTTCGCCTCAAATTCTCGCATTGCTCTCGACCGACGGCCCTGTGCCGCTGCATTGCCAGGGCGACGTGTGCACGGCCGAGCTCAGTGCGTTCTGTCTCGAGAAAGAGCGCGCGACGCCGGAGACCGGAACGGTCTATCGCGCCGCGTCCAAGACCGCGATCGTGCTGCTGGTCACCGCCGCCGACGGAAGGGTGCGCGAGATCGACGGGAGCGCGCTGGCGCAATTCGCGAGCGTGCGCGACATGACCGCGGTGCGCGTCACGATCGACAAGCGCGCGCTCGGCGGCGACGCCGAGCAGGTCGCGATCCACACCGGCACCGACGTCGCGCTGTTGCCGGCGCCGCGGACCAATGACGGCCGCCCGCACAGCGCCGCCGAGATCGCGCGCGCCACCGGTCCGCTGCGCGCGGACGGAGCACTGCGCGTCGACGCGAGCCC
>JBKOUH010000236.1:0-2565 GCA_046723285.1 Pseudomonadota bacterium | reverse complement strand
GCCTGACGCAGCGACACCTCGGCCTTGGCCATGATGTCGAGCGCCGGCTCGTCGCCGCGGAAGAGCGTGGCGCCCACCGAAGCGGTGACGACGACGAGGCCCGACGGCGTTTCGACCGGCTGCGCGCGCATTTCGTGAATGATGCGCTCGGCGATGCGCTCGAGATCGTTCTCGCCGCAATGGGCGACAATGATGCCGAAGGTGTCGCCACCGACGCGGCCGATCGCGTCGCCGATGGCCGGCCGCGTCTCGAGGCGCTGCGAGAGATCGATCAGCACCGCGTCGCCGGATTCGTAGCCGAACGCATCGTTGATGATGGTCAGGCGATCGACGCCGACCGCGAAATAGGCGCCCGATTGCTTGTAGCCGCGGTTGAAGCGGCAGACGTCGTGCAGCGCTTGCGCCAAGCGCGCGCGGTTGTAGTAGCCGGTCAGGCGGTCGTGATTGGCCTCGAAGCGGAGCTTGGCCTCGCGCCGCTTGTGCGAGGTGATGACGCGGATCGTACCGGTGAGGCCCGTGGCCGCGCCGTTCTTGCCGCGCCGCGCCGAAGCGCGCTCGTGCAGCCAGATGATGCCGCCGTGTCCGTCGGTGAAGCGGTATTCGCAATCGAACAGCGCGCCCAGCTTGAAATGCGCTTCGAGCAGGCGGCGGCGATGCAGCATGTCCTCGGGCGCGATGCGCTTCAGGAAATCCGCGCCGCGCCGAATGGGCTTACCGACTAGCCTTTCGAGAATATGACTGGCGCCGGACCAGCCGATGCAGTCGCTGCGCAAATCCCAGTCGTAAGCGATGTCGCCCGAGGCGGCCACGGCGGCCTGCACTCGGGCAAGGTCCTGCTCCGATTGGGTGATCGGCTCCCGCTCCATCGACGAAAACGATCTCCGCGAGGCGCCGATCGTCCGGTCCCCGCATGCAACATTTGGCCTTCATGAAACTTTAGGCGTCGAACCGTGAACCAAAGGTTAATTTGGCCGGTTTGGTTAACCAACCGTCGCAAGGACGGACCGAAGCGTTTCCGCCATGCGGTCGATCTCGGCCTTTTCGACGATCAGCGGCGGCGAGAGCGCGATCGTGTCGCCGGTCACCCGGATCATGAGCCCCCGCTTGAAGCATTCGAGGAACGTTTCGAACGCCCGCGCATTGGGCTGACCGGGCCGCGGTTGCAGCTCGATCGCGCCGATCAGGCCCAGATTCCGCAAGTCGATCACGTGCTTGGCGTCGCGCAGCGAATGGATGGCGTCGGCCCAGTAGCCGGAAATGCCCTTGGCGCGCTCGGCCAAGCCCTCGCGGCGGTGGATTTCGAGCGTCGCCAGCGCGGCCGCGCAGGCGAGCGGATGGCCCGAATAGGTGTAGCCGTGGAACAGCTCGATCGCGTTCTCGGGCCCCTGCATGAACGCCTCGTAGATGGGCTTCCTCGCGAAGACGGCGCCCATCGGCACGGCGGCGTTGGTCAGGCCCTTGGCCACCGACATCAGGTCCGGCATCACGCCGAAATAATCGGCCGCGAACGGCGCGCCCAGGCGCCCGAAGCCGGTGATCACCTCGTCGAAGATGAGGAGGATGCCGTGCTTGGTGCAGATCGCGCGCAGCTTCTCGAGATAGCCCTTGGGCGGCACGAGGACTCCGGTGGAGCCTGCGACGGGCTCGACGATGACCGCGGCGATAGTGGCCGGGTCGTGCAGCGCGCAGATCGACTCGAGCGCGTCGGCGAAATGCGCGCCGTGCTCCGGCTGGCCGCGGCTGAACGCGTTCTTGGCGAGATCGTGCGTGTGCGGCAGGTGGTCGATCTGCGGCAAGAGCGCCGCCGCGAAGGTGCGCCGGTTGGCGACGATGCCGCCCACCGAAATGCCGCCGAAGCCGACCCCGTGATAGCCGCGCTCGCGGCCGATCAGCCGCGTGCGGCGGAAATCGCCCTTCGCCTGGTGATAGGCGAGCGCGATCTTGAGCGCGGTGTCGACCGCCTCGGAGCCGGAATTGCAATAGAAGACGTGATCGAAATCGCCGGGCAGCGTCGCGGTGAGGCGCGAGGCGAGCTCGAACGCGAGCGGGTGGCCCATCTGGAAGCTCGGCGCGAAATCGAGCTCGCTCGCCGTGCGCTGGATCGCCTCGGTGACTTCGCGCCGCCCGTGGCCGGCGTTGACGCACCAGAGCCCGGCGCAGCCGTCCAAGATCTTCCGCCCGTCGTCGCTCGTGTAATACATGCCGCTGGCGGAGGCGAGCATGCGCGGATTGCGCTTGAAATGCCGGTTGCCGGTGAACGGCATCCAGTAGGGCTCGAGCGTGTTGACGGCGGTGCGGGTGGTCGTCTCGTGCTTGTCCATGGCGGGCTCCGGGGACCGAATTGCTGAAACTAGCACGACCAAACGGGCCGCGGCGAGCATCACACGTGCGCGAGCGGTCACCCCCCGTTCGTGTAGGCATTCGTAGACATTTGTAGGCATCCGTAGACATTCGGCGGACATTGCGCGGACCTTCGGGCGCGCAAGCCGGTGTCGAGCCATGCATCGGCGGCCGAAAATTCCAGCAAACCGTTAGCATTTGTCAGCATCGGGAGCGGCTCCACAG
>JBKOUH010000238.1:0-4417 GCA_046723285.1 Pseudomonadota bacterium | reverse complement strand
ATCGTGGCATAAAGATGAGGCGTGCGGAAAGCGGCGCGAACGAAGCGGCCGCGACCCTCGCCGCGCGTCTTCTCGCCTGGTACGACCGCCATCGCCGCCGCATGCCGTGGCGCGCTTTGCCCGGCGAGGCGCCCGATCCCTACAAGGTCTGGCTCAGCGAGATCATGCTGCAGCAGACGACAGTGGCTGCGGTCGGGCCCTATTTCGCGCGCTTTCTCGAACGCTTCCCGTCGGTCGAAGCGCTCGCCGCCGCCGAACTCGACGCGATCCTCGGCCTCTGGCAGGGCCTCGGCTATTACGCGCGCGCGCGCAACCTTCATCGTGCGGCGCAGTTTGTGGCGCGCGAGCTCGGCGGGCGGTTTCCCGATAGCGCGGCTACATTGAAGCAGCTGCCCGGCATCGGCGACTACACGGCGGCCGCCATCGCCGCGATCGCGTTCGACCGGCCCGAAGCGGCCGTCGACGGCAATGTCGAGCGCGTGATGGCGCGGCTCCACGCCCTCGAAACGCCGCTGCCGGCGGCCAAGCCCGCGCTGCGCGCCGCGGCCGGGCAGCTTGTCCCCGAAGCGCGCGCCGGCGATTTCGCGCAGGCGCTGATGGATTTGGGCGCCACGATCTGCACGCCGCGCGCGCCGCGCTGCCTCCTCTGTCCCTGGAGCGATGCATGCCGCGCCCGCGCGCGCCGCATCGCCGAAGAGCTGCCCCGCCGCGCGCCGAAGGCGGCGCGCCCGGTGCGCCACGGCGTCGCGTTCCTGCTCGTCGATGGCGAGGGCGCCATCCTGCTGCGCCGGCGCCCCGAGAAGGGGCTCCTGGGCGGCATGATGGAAGTGCCCTCGACCGAGTGGCGCGCGAAGCCGCCCTCCGCGCGCCTAGCCGCGGCGGCGGCACCCGCGCCGGCGACATGGCGCGTGCTGCCGGGCACGGTGCAGCACGGCTTTACGCATTTCGCGCTGGCGCTGAAAGTGTGGGCCGCGCGCGTGGCACGGCGCCCGCGGGCCAAGGGCGTGTGGTGCCCGGGCGAAGCGCTCGCAACGCAGGCGCTGCCGACGGTGATGAAGAAGATCCTCCGTCACGGCCTCGCCGAGCTCGGAAAGAAAAGCGGCCCGCCCCCTCAGAGAAGGAGGGGGCGGGCCGCTTCAAGTTCGACCGGCGTGAGGGGAGGATGACCGGTCGTCAGCACCTCGTGTCGCCGGCGTTTCAGCGCGGCGATGATTCGTAAGGCGGCGCGGGCTTCAAGGCATCGTGGGGGTGCCGCGGATTGCCGACGCGGTCGTTGTAGGGATCGCGCAAATTCTGCTGGTAGCGGTCCGCGCTGGGATCGCGATAGGCGCTCGGCGGCGTTTGGTACGACTTGTTGTAGTCGGGATCGTTGAGCCGGTACTGGCGCCGATACTGGCCTGGCGGCGTGTAGACATAGCCGGGCGGCTGGTAGGTATAGGACGGCGGCGTGTAGCTGTAGGGCGGCGGCTGATAGGAATAGGGCGGGTGCGTGTAGGAATAGCCCGGCCCTTGATAGGTGTTGCTCTGCGCCGCAACCGGGCCCGCGATGGCCAACGCCGCAACGCCGAAAGCAGTCGCGACAGCGCATTTCATGCGAAGTCTCCGCGTACGGGATGAACGACTATCAGCCGGGCTCTGAACCCTGCCTGACGCCGGTGTTCATCCGTGGTTCAGCTATGCCTCGCTTCATATAGGCGCGGGAACGCATCCCGTGCCGTCACGTTGCAGCGAGCAACAGGTTTGCCGCACGTGCGGTTCATGCAAGGTTAAGCGCACGAGGATCATCCTTTCGGCATGAAGCTGCGCACAGTCATGGCCGTCGTCTTTGCCGCGCTGGCCGCGGGAGCGCTTACGGGCGCCGCCGCCGCGCGCGATTGCGGCTGGCGCTGCGCGCAGTGGGCGCAAAACCGCGGCCAGGACTGGGGCCACGAGCGGCCTAACGGTCCGCCGTTTCTCCGCGGTCCGGGCCGCGAGTATTACGGCGGCCCCGGCGACCGCCTGCGTTCGGTGCCGCCCGCCGTCGTGCCCGGCCGCGAGCCGCTCGGAGACGGCCAGATCTGGGCCATCGCCAAGAGCCGCGTGCCCGGCCGTATCGTGAACGCGCGTTTGCAGGGCACGGTCTATTCTTTTAGAATCCTCAGCAACCGGGGCAGCATCGTCGACGTTGTTGTCGACCGGTATTCGGGCCGCATCGTGAGCGTCCGCGGCGGCCCCTAACCCCTTAGCGGGGCGCCGTTCATGCGCGTGCTGGTCGTCGAGGACGATCCCGAACTTTCCCGGCAATTGAAGCAAGCATTGACCGAATCCGGATACGCCGTGGATCACGCGGCCGACGGGGAAAACGGCCATCATCTCGGCGACACCGAGCCCTACGACGCCGTGGTGCTCGACCTTGGCCTGCCCGAGCTCGACGGCGTCACCGTGCTGAAGCGCTGGCGCACGGCGGGGCGGAAGATGCCGGTCCTGATCCTCACCGCGCGCGGCCAGTGGGGCGAGAAGGTGGCCGGCTTCGACGCCGGCGCCGACGACTACGTCACCAAGCCCTTTCACATGGAGGAAGTGCTCGCCCGCTTGCGCGCCCTCATCCGCCGATCCGGCGGCCACGCCGCGCCCGAGCTCTCCTGCGGCCCGGTCGTGCTCGACACCAACAGCAGCCGAGTCACGGTCAACGGCGCGCCGGTGAAGCTGACGGCGCAGGAGCTCCGACTCCTCGCGTATCTCATGCACCACCAGGGCAAGGTCGTCTCGCGCACCGAGCTCACCGAGCACATCTACGACCACGATTTCGATCTCGATTCGAACACGATCGAGGTCTTCATCGGCCGCCTTCGGAAGAAGCTCGGCGTGCCGATCATCCACACCAAGCGCGGTCTCGGCTATCAATTGGCTCCGCCCGGCGAGGGCGACTCGGTCTAGATGTTCCGCCGGCTCCTTCGCCGGACGAGGGCGCTCTATCGGGCGGCCTCGGCGTCGCTCGCCTCGCGGCTCGTGGTCGGCGCAGCGGCGATCATCACGATCTCGCTCGTCGCCGCCGCCGTGGCGCTGCCCTCGCTCTACCGCGATGGCCTCGAGCGGCAGCTCGATTTCGAACTCGACTATCTCCTGAACCGGCTCATCACGCGCATCAGCGCCGAAGCCAACGGCGAGCTGATCCTCGCCGAGCCGATGACCGAGCGCGACTACGAGAGCGCTTATTCCGGCTACTACTGGCAAATCACGAGCGAGGGCAAGACCGTGCTCGCCTCGCGCTCGCTCGCGGGCTGGGCGCTCGAGCTGAAGCCGCCCACCGGCGCCTCGCGCGACATCGACCAGGATGTGACCTTCGCGAAGGCACCCGAGGGGCCGCAGCGCCTGCGCGTCTCGAGCCGCCTCATCCGCTCCGACAATCTCAACAAGGATCTCATCTACACCGTCGCCGCGGTGCGCACCGAGCTCGACGAGAACATCGCGGATTTCCGGCTCACCATCGTGTTCGCGATCCTGGGGCTCGGGCTCGTCCTCGTCGGCACGGTCTGGCTCCAGGTCCGCTTCGGCCTGGGGCCGCTCCGGCGCATCCCGGCGGCGCTGGCCGCGATCCGCTCGGGCGAAAGCGACCGCCTGACCGGCTCGTTCTCCGCCGAGGTCGAGCCGCTCGCGCGCGAGATCAACGCGCTGCTCGACCACAACGCCGAAGTCGTCGAGCGCGCGCGCACCCATGTCGGCAATCTCGCCCACGCGCTCAAGACGCCGATCGCGGTGCTCACCAACGAGGCCGGCGGCCGCGACGGCGCGTTCGCCGAAACGGTCAAGGCGCAAATCGGCATCATGAAGGAGCAGGTGGATCACCACCTGTCGCGCGCACGCATGGCGGCCCGCGCCGGCGTCTTGGGCGCGCGCACCAGCGTGATGCCGATCATCGAAGGTTTGGCGCGCACGCTCGAGAAGATCTACCGCGAGCGCGGCGTCGCAATCGTGCTTCAAGGGCCGCCCGAGATCGCGTTCCGCGGCGAGCGCCAGGATTTGGAGGAGATGCTCGGCAATCTCCTCGACAACGCCTGCAAATACGCGAAGTCGCGGGTCACGGCCAAGGTCGCGGAGCGCGACGGCGCGCGGCTCCGCATCGAGATTGCCGACGACGGGCCGGGCGTCCCCTCCGAGCAGCGCCGCGCCGCGCAAAAGCGCGGCATCCGCCTCGACGAGAAAGGCCAAGGCAGCGGCCTCGGCCTCTCGATCGTGAAAGATATCGCCGAGATCTACGGCGGCAGCTTCACCTTGGGCGAAGCCGAGATGGGGGGCCTCCTCGTGACCCTCGACCTGCCGCTCGCCGGCGCCCCGACCAGCCGCCGGGTGCGGTAGTCGTACGCCCTAAATTGTCGTCCCCGCGAAAGCCGGGACCGCCGCAACGCAAGAGCTCGGCCCTTGCCGAGCGACTGGGTCC
>JBKOUH010000166.1:0-5763 GCA_046723285.1 Pseudomonadota bacterium | reverse complement strand
CGCCAAAGCCGTGGCGATCCCCCCAGCGCAGCGCCGCGGCAAGGTCGATACGCGCTTGGCGCAGGATGGCCGGATCGGACATGGAGGATCTCCTGAGTGCGAGTGAGGCACCGGCGCCTAGCGGCCGCGCACGGCCCTGCTCATTGCATCGCCTTCGGCAGCCAAGTGGCAAGCGGCGGGTAGAGGATCATCATCGTGATCAGGATGAAATGGCAGCCGATATAGGGAAGGGCCGCTTTGCTCACTTGCCATAGTGTCGTCCCCGGCACGACGCCCATCATCACGAACAGCAACAGGCCGAAGGGTGGCGTGGTGAAGCCGATCTCGAGCGCCAAGAGGATGATGACGCCCCAAAGAATGAGATCGAAGCCCAGCATCTTCGCGAGCGGCACGAAGATCGGCAGGGTCAGCAACATCATCGAGAGCTGATCCATGAAGCAGCCGAGCACGAGCAGGATGGCGACCATCATGATCAGCATCGCCGTGGGACCGAGATCGAAGCCCGTTGCCCATTTGACCATGCCGGCCGAAGCGCCGGATTGGGCCATGAGTTGGCTGAAGGTGGACGAGGCCATGATCAGGAGAAAGCTCATCGCGCTGACCCGAAACGCGTCCATCAGCGCTTCCTTGATGGCGTCCCAGCTCAAGGCGCGATAGGCGATCGCCAGCAGCAGAGTCGCGAACGCGCCGAACGCGGCCGATTCGGTCGGCGTCGCGATGCCGAGGATCATGAAGCCGACGACGAAGAAGACGATGAAGCCCATCGGCAGGATGTTGATCGACACCATCTTGACCTTGGCGCCGAAGCCCATCTCCGCCACCGCATATTGCGGCGCCGCCGCGGGATCGATGCGGGTCTGCATGTAGATGAGGCCCATGTAGAGGAGGCCGAGCACGACGCCGGGAAGCACGCCCGCCAACAGCAGCGCGCCGATGTCGATCTGCGCCAGCGAGCCCAGCAGCACGGCGAGGCCCGAGGGCGGGATGATGACGGCGAGACCGCCCGCGCCCAGCACCGGCCCCAGCGCCATGTGCCGTTTGTAGCCGCGCTTCAGCATCTCGGGCACCATCAGCGTGCCCATCATGCCGGTGTTCGCCATCGACGAGCCCGAGAGCGCGGCAAAGATCACGCCCGCGGTGATCGTCACGTAGGAAAGGCGCCCGGGCAGCCGGCCGAAGCAGACGTCGATCGCGTCGAGCACGCGCTTCGCGAGCCCCGAGCGGAAGAACAGCGTGCCCATGATCAGGAAGAGGGGCACCGGCGCGAGCGTGAAGGTCGTGATCGACGCGATGCCGTTCCTGAGCATCTGGTCGATGCCGGCTTCGGTATGCCCGACGAAGACGGCGATGCCGACGATGTTGACGAGGAAAAACGAGAAGGCGACCGGGATTCCGATCGCCATCAAGAGACAGATGCCGCCGATGAACAGCAGCGCGGCCCAGTACCATTCCATCGGGCTAGAACCCGTCCTTGTCCTGGGCCTTGACCTTGAAGAGCGTGTCGGCTCCGACGAGGTAGCGCAGGAACTCGATGGTCGAGAAGCCGAAGCCGAACGGCAGCGTGAGGTCGAGGATCCAGCGCGGCATGTCGAACGAGCGGTATTCCATGTCGCCGGTCGCGATGCCCTGGAGCAGGAGCTTCACACCGTAATAGGCGAGCGCCGCGGAGAGCAGCGTGCAGACGAGATAGACGAGCTTGGCCATCGCGGCGTGGATGGCGGGCGGCACGCTCTCGATCAGCGCCTCGACCAGGATGTGGCCCTTCTTGCGCACCATGTAGGGCGCGCCGAGCATCGTCGTGTAGAGCAGCACGTATTCGGTGAAGGAGACCGTGAAGTTCGGCGGCTGAATGCGCAGCGTGCGCACGGTTACGTCGTAGACGATCGCCGCCGCCACGACGGCGAGCAGCACGCAGCAGATGGCCGCCATCGCCCGGGCGACGAGCCACGAGAACGCGAAGAGCGGGGCGAGAACCCCGCTCCGCGCGTCCCCGTTCGGCGTCATGACCGCGCTATTCCGGCTTGTAGAATTTCGCGCGCAGCGCGTCGTAATTCGTGGCGTCGCGCTCCTTCAATCGCTTCCACGGAATTTCGAACGCGGCGGCGAGATACTTCTTGCGGCCCTCGCCCTTCAGCTCGACGACTTTCATGCCCGCGGCGCGGAGCTTCTCGTCCTCCGCCTTGGTGATCTTCGCTTCTTCCTCGAACGAGATCTTCTCGTACTCGAGCCCCGCCTTCACGAGATAGGCCTGCTGCGCCGGCGTCAGCGACTTGAACTTCTCGTTGTTGACGATGAGCAGGAGGTCGGTCTGCATGAACTGCGGGTCGACCCGGAAGCGGACGAACTTGTCCCAGCCGAGGTCGCGCAGATTGCTGATCACCCAGCCGGTGCCCTCGACCGTGCCGCGCTCGAGCGCGGTGTAGACGTCGGGAGCCGGGATCACGATGGCGCTGCCGCCGAGGCCGCTCACGAAGTCGCGCCATGCCGGCGCCGAGCGGATCTTGAGGCCTTTCAGGTCGAGATTGCCGTCGGCAGCGAGCTTCGGCTCCTTGATCAGGAAGATATGGAAGCCGAAGCCGCCCGAGGCGTGAGCGAGAATGCGGGCGTTGAGTTTCTTGACGAAGATTCCGTCGAGGAGGTCCATGGCGCCGTTGGCGCGCCGCTCGGGGGGCGTCAGGTTGCTGCCGAAGATGGCGTCGCCCTCGGGCACGAGGTTGAGCCAGAGCCCGGGCGGCCCGATCTGCATGTCGATCACGCCGGATTTCACCGCGTTGCCGAGCTGCGCCGGCGGCGTCACTTCCGGGCCGCCCGCGAAATCTATCTTGATCGGCGATTTCGGATCGCCGTTCACTTTGTCGGCGAACAGCTTCTGGAACGAAACCGAGTAGCTCGCCGATTTCGGCACGAACGAAACGACTTTGAGCGTGGCCTGCTGCGCATTGGCGGCAGCGGGCAGCGCGGCCAGCGCTGTTGCCAGCGCGAGCATCCGGACCTTGGTAATCATGGCTTCTCCCTCTCGATCGGCCGCGCCCGTGACTGGCGCGCGGCAGCGCCTCCATCGGCGACACTAGACAGACGATCAGGCAAAAACAATGCTAGGGGCGTTGGAGCGGGCGCGCGCTTTCGTCATGACGTCGCGCGCGTGGGAGGGGCGATGGAGCCGCGCGAAATTTCGGAGCTTGTGCGCGACGACCGCGTGCACAGCCGCGTCTATACCGATCCCGCGATCTTCGCCTGGGAACGCGAGCGCCTGTTCGCGCGGGTGTGGCTCTATCTCTGCCACGACAGCCAGATCCGCGCCGCCGGCGATTTCGTGCGCGCGACGCTCGCGGGCGTGCCGGTCCTCGCCGTGCGCCAGCAGGATGGAAGCATCAAGGCGCTGATCAATCGCTGCGCACACCGCGGCGCCGAGGTATGCCAGCACGAAAGCGGCCGGCTCTTGCGCTTCCGCTGCCCCTATCACGGCTGGACCTATGCCGCCGATGGCCGCCTGGTCGGCGTGCCGATGCGCGCCGGCTACGGCACCGATTTCGATCCGGCCAAGCTTTCGCTGCAGCCGGTGCCGCGGCTCGACTCTTATCGCGGCTTCGTGTTCGCCTCGCTCGCCGCCGATAGCCCGGGCTTGCGCGACTATCTCGGGCCGATGGCATCGGCGATCGACGACATGGTCGACCGCGCGCCGGACGGCGAAGTGGAAGTGGCGGGCGGCCTGCACCGCCACGCCTTCCACGGGAATTGGAAGCTGCAGATGGAGAATCTGCAGGATTACGCGCATCCCGCCTTCGCGCACGAATCGTCAAACGCCGCCGCGCGGCCCCACGACCGCGACCGCGTCGAGCTCGACGAGGACGACATCATGGCCGCGAACCGGGGCGCGGACATGGCCTGGATGGAGAAGGCCGGCGTCGTCGCCTATCCTGGCGGCCACAGCTATATCGGCGCGCTGCCGCTGGAGCAGCCGATGCCGGAAGCGGCCGAGCGCGATTATCTCCGCGCGCTCACGGCGCGCCATGGCGAGGCGCGCGCCGGCGAAATCCTCGCCGTGCAGCGCCACGTCGCCATCGTCTATCCGACGCTCGCGTTTCAATCGGCCCTGCAGCAGATCAAGGTGATCGTGCCGGTCAGCGTCGACTACACCGAGGTCTACGTCTACTGCTTCCGCTTGAAAGGCGCGCCGCCCGAATACCATCGCGCCGCCGTCACCTTCGTCAACGCGGCCAACTCGCCGGCCTCGCTGATCCTGACCGACGACCTCGCGATCTACGACCGCGCGCAACAGGCGATGACGCGCGCGCCGGGCTGGCTGCGCTTCGGCTGCGGCCTCGGCCGCGACGTGCCCGACAATCACGGCGGCATGCAGGGGCCCGGCTACAGCGAGCTCGCGATGCGCAACCAGTTCGCGACTTGGCGCACATATCTGGCCGGCGGCATTCCGCGCGCCGCATGAGCGCCGCTCCTGATCCAGCCGCGGTCGCGGCCTTACTCTATCGCGAGGCGCGATTGCTCGACGAGCGGCGCTTCGAGGAATGGCGCGACCTCTTCGCCGCGGACGGGGTCTATTGGGTGCCGGCGCGGGCCGGTCAGACCGACCCGCTGCACGAGGTTTCGATCTTCTACGACGATCCGGCGATGATGGCGGCGCGCATCCGCCGCCTGCGCCACCCGCGCATCCATGCCGAGACGCCGGAGAGCCGCGCGGTGCGGAGCGTCAGCAACATCGAGCTGCTGCCGTCGGCCGAGGCGGGGCTGGTGGAGGCGCGCTCGGTTCTGGCAATGACCGAGTTTCGCGCCGGCCGCCAGACGGCCTATCACGGGCGCGTCGCCTGGCGCCTCGTGACGGCGGCGGAGGGCGATTTTCGCATTCGTTTGAAGCGCGTGGACCTGGTTAATGTCGAGGGCATGCACCAGGGAATGACGGTGCCGTTTTAGGTCCCGGCGGCCTGTCGCAGGGCGCCTAGACCCTTGCACAACCGCCCCTGAAGGCTATATTTTTTGACAAAACAACATCCCGCTGTTCGCCGGGGAAGCTCGGCGCGGAAGGGTGGGCCGAAGGCCCATCCTTTTTTGTTTGCCGAAACGTTGTTTCGGCGACACGGCCCCCGCCAAGCCGGAAATGGCGGATGTTTTCGCAGCACGGAGCTTGATGAACGCACTCGCGGACCGCCTCGCCGCCTTGATCGAGCCCAGCCTCACGGCCATGGGCTACGATCTCGTGCGCGTGCAGATCGACGGCAAACGCCAGGCGCGCGTCCAGATCATGGCCGAGCGCCACGACGGCTCGGGCATGGGCGTCGAGGATTGCGCGGCGTTGAGCCGCCACATCTCGGTGATCCTCGACGTCGAGGACCCGATCGAGGGCGCTTATACGCTCGAAGTCAGCTCGCCCGGCATCGACCGGCCGCTGATGAAACCCGCCGATTACGCGCGCTTCGCCGGCCACGTCGCCAAGGTCGAGCTCAAGGCCGCGCGCGAGAACCGCCGCCGCTTCACCGGCACGATCAAGGGCCTCGAAGGCGAGGCCGTGGTGCTCGACACCGGCGAAGAAACCGTATCGCTCCCGCTCGCCGAGATCGAACGCGGCAAGCTGGTGCTCACCGACGCGCTCTTGAAAAGCGCCAAACCCGCAAACGCATAACGATAGAAGCAAGGCTCATGTCCGCAGTTGCCGCTCATCCCCGTCCCGAACTCCTGCAAGTCGCCGACGCCGTCGCCCGCGAGAAGGGCATCAGCCGCGACGAAGTGTTGGAAGCGATGGAGCAAGCC
>JBKOUH010000470.1:0-3402 GCA_046723285.1 Pseudomonadota bacterium | reverse complement strand
TCGTCGAGCATGCGGCGGCAGAAATCCTGGCTGTCATTGGTGAGGTGGCCGATCTCGGCGTAGATGTAGAATGCGCCGTCGGACGGCGCCAGGCGGTCGAAGCCGGCTTTCGGCAGATGCGCAAGGAGATGCGCGCGATTGCGCGCATAGCGCGCGACGTTGGCTTCGAGCTCGTCGCGGCATTCGAAGGCCGAGATGGCGGCGTGTTGCGAGAGCGCCGGCGGCGAGATGAAGAAATTCTGCGCCAGGCACTCGATCGGCCGTAGCAGGTCCTCGGGCACGATCATCCAACCGAGCCGCCAGCCCGTCATCGAGAAGTATTTCGAGAAGCTGTTGATGACGAAGGCGCTCGGCTCGATCGCGGCGGCCGTCGACTGCGCGACGCCGCCGTAGACGATGCCGTGATAGATTTCGTCGGAGACGAGGCGGATGCCGCGCTCCCGGCAATAGCGCGCGAGCGCCGCGAGCTCGTCGGGCGCCAACATCGTGCCGGTCGGGTTGGACGGGCTCGCGACGATGAGGCCGTCGAGCCGGCCGCCATATTTCTCGAGCAGATCCACGCTCGGCTGAAAGCGCGTGGCGGCGCTACCGGGCAGCGAAACCGTTTCGATGTCGAGCGCGCGCAGGATGTTCTTGTAGCAAGGGTATCCGGGCTCGACGATGGCGACGCGGTCGCCGGCATCGAACGCGGCGGTGAAGGCGAGCGTGAATGCGCCCGAGGAGCCGGTCGTCACCACGATGCGCTCCACCGGCACCTCGACCCCGTACCAGGCGCGATAGTGGGCGGCGATCTGCCGGCGCAGAGGCGCGATCCCGAACGCGTCGGTATAACCGAGCTTGTCGGAGCGGAGCGCGCGCTCCGCGGCGGCGAGCACGCCCGCCGGCGCCGGCGTCGAGGGCTGCCCCACTTCGAGGTGGATCACGTCTCCGCGAGCGATTTCGCGCGCGTTGGCAGCCCGCATCACATCCATTACGATGAACGGTGGAATGCTGCCGCGCTTGGATTGCTTCAAGGCCACGCCGTTCCTTCCCGCGGCCTCGCAGCCGGAGCGTTGCGCCCCGGAAAAGCCGCATTTCCAACGCGATAACATCCGAGGGATTTTCGCGGCCCCGCCGGACCGGGCGCGCCGACGGAGCCGGAACAACCGAACGGAAACGAGCCATCGCGACGATGAAGCTTCGATTAGCCCTTCTTGTGGCCTCGGCCCTCGCCGCCCCGTTCGCCGCCGCGCCGGCCTTCGCCCAATCCCGCGGCGCCGGGCTTTCGCTCATCCGCGACGCCGAGGTCGAACATACCATCCGTGCTTATTCGACGCCAATCTTCCAGGCTGCCGGCCTCTCCACGGCCAAGATCCAAGTCCATCTCGTCAACGACAGCCGCTTGAACGCCTTCGTCGCCGGCGGCCGGCACATGTTCATCAACACCGGCCTCCTGATGCGCGCCGAGCATGCGGGCCAGGTGATCGGCGTGATCGCGCACGAGACCGGCCACATCGTCGGCGGCCATCTCGTCCGCCTCCAGCGCGAACTCGAGGACGCGCAGATCAAACAGATCATTTCGATGATCCTCTCGATGGGCGCGGCCGTGGCCGCGCGCGACGGGCGCGTCGCCGCGGCGGGCACGGCGCTGGGCGCCCGCTTGACCGAGGGCGCCTTCTACCAATTCACGCAGACCCAGGAGAACGCCGCGGATTCGTTCGGGCTCACGGCGCTCGATCGCGCCGGCATCTCGGCGCGCGGCCTCTACGAATTCCTGCAGATCCTCGGCGAGCAGGAAATGCTGTACGCCGCGCGGCAGGATCCCTATCTGCGCACGCATCCGATCACGCGCGATCGCATCGACAAAGTGCGGCAGCATCTCGCGCACTCGGCGATGGCCGACCGTCCGCTGCCCAAGGCGTTCGAGGCGATGCATATCCGCATGCGCGCGAAGCTCATCGGCTTCCTGCGCCCGCCCGAGCAGGTCATCCAGCACTACCAGGGCAAGGAGAACACACTCGAAGCGCGCTACGCGCTCGCCGTCGCCTATCACCAGGACGCGCGGCTCGAGCGCGCGCTGCAGTTCATCGACGGGCTCATCAAGGAAAATCCCAACGACCCCTATTTCCACGAGCTGCGCGGCCAAATCCTGTTCGAGAGCGGCGGCGCCTATATGCGCGAGGCGGTTGCGGCCTATGAGCGCGCGGTCAAGTTCGCCCCCGGCGAGGCGATCATCCGCGTCGGTCTCGCCCAGGCGCAGCTCGAAACCGGCGACCAGCGCCTCGAACGCGCGGCGCTCGAGAACCTCCGCGCCGCCGTGCGCAGCGACGACACCTATCCGCTCGCCTGGCGCCTTCTCTCCGTCGCCTACGGCAAGGCCGGCGATATCGGCAATTCGGCGCTCGCCAATGCCGAGTATGCCTATCTTAACCGCGATCTGCCTACGCTGCGCGCCGCCCTCCCGGTGGCCGAGCGCGGGCTGAAGGCCGGCACGCCGGCCTGGCTGCGTCTCCAGGATTTGAAGGCGCAGGTCAGGCAAATCCTCGACGACCGCCGCCGCTGATTCGTATAATCCGTCAACGCAACCAATCGGACCCGACTCCATGCGCATCCCCGTCCTCGCCGCCGCCGCCGTAACCGCGGTCGCACTCTCGCTTGCTGCTCTCGCGCCAGCGCTCGCCGAGGGCGAGAAGGCACCGCTTTCGCCCGACCAGGAGAAGCGCGTGCAGGAGCTGGTGAAGGAGTACATCCTCGCCAATCCCGAGATCATCCTCGAGGCGGTGCAGACGCTGAGGAAGAAGCAGGAAGAAGCGCAGAAGAAGGCCGCCGAGGAGGCGCTGAAATCCAAGCGCGCCGACCTCCAGGGCGCAACGGACCTCCCGGTCGCTGGCAATCCCAAGGGTGACGTGACGATCGTCGAGTTCATGGACTACCGCTGCGGCTACTGCAAAGGCGTGCAGCCGACGCTCGATCAGGTCATGCGCCAGGACGGCAAGATCCGGTACGTGCTGAAGGAATTCCCGATCCTGGGACCGGCCTCGCGCACCGCCTCGATGGCCGCGATCGCGGCCCACAAGCAAGGCAAGTATCTCGCGTTCCACGCCGCGCTGATGGCCTATCCCAACAATCTCACCGACGAGGTGATCTTCGCGCTAGCGCGTCAGGTCGGCCTCGACATCGCCAAGCTAAAGGACGACATGAAGGCGCCCGAGGTCGAGGCGCTGATCGAGAAGACCCACAAGCTCGCGCAGGATCTCGGCATCAACGGCACGCCCGGATTCATCATCGGCGACCAGATCATCCCCGGCGCCGTCGGCGCCGACGAGCTCAAGAAGAAAATCGCCGAAGCGCGCAAGGCCTGCAACGACCGTAAGGAACCGATCTGCTGACGGCGGCGCGAATTCCGCACGCACGGCATTGGGC
>JBKOUH010000429.1:0-3150 GCA_046723285.1 Pseudomonadota bacterium | reverse complement strand
GTTTCGGCATGTACTTACGCGGCCTTCCTGCCCGCGCCGGCGCTGTATTGCCGAATGCGGGCCTCGATCTCCGGGCGGAAATGGCGGATGAGGCCTTGGACCGGCCACGCCGCCGCGTCGCCGAGCGCGCAGATCGTGTGGCCCTCCACCTGCTTGGTCACGTCGTGCAGCATGTCGATCTCTTCGATCTGGGCATTGCCGACGACGAGGCGCTCCATCACGCGCCACATCCAGCCCGTGCCTTCGCGGCACGGCGTGCACTGACCGCAGCTCTCGTGCATGTAGAATTTCGAGAGCCGCGCGATCGCCTTCACGATGTCGGTGGACTGATCCATCACGATCACGGCGGCCGTTCCGAGCCCGGACTTCACCGCCGCCAGCGAATCGAAATCCATGAGCTGGTTGTCGCAAATGTCCCTGGGCAGGCAGGGCACCGACGATCCCCCCGGGATGATGGCCAGGAGATTGTCCCAGCCACCGCGCACGCCGCCGGCATGCTTGTCGATGAGTTCCTTCAGCGGAATGCCCATCGCCTCTTCGACGTTGCAGGGTTTGTTCACGTGCCCCGAGATGCAGAAGAGCTTGGTGCCCGTGTTGCGCTCGCGGCCGATCTTGGCGAACCACGAGGCGCCGCGGCGGAGGATTGTCGGCACCACGGCCACGGTCTCGACGTTGGTTACCGTCGTCGGGCAGCCGTAGAGGCCCGCATTGGCCGGGAACGGCGGTTTCAAGCGCGGCTGACCCTTCTTGCCTTCGAGACTTTCGAGCAGGCCGGTTTCCTCGCCGCAGATGTAGGCGCCGGCGCCGCGGTGGACGTAGAGATCGAAGTCCCAGCCCGAGCCGCTAGCGTTCTTGCCCAGCAGGCCCGCGTCGTAGGCCTCGGCGACGGCGATGTTGAGCCGCTCGGCCTCGCGCACGAATTCGCCGCGGATATAGATGTATCCCGTGTTGGCGCCCATGGCGGCGCCGGCGATCAGGCAGCCCTCGACCAGCTTGTGCGGATCGTGGCGCATGATGTCGCGATCCTTGCACGTGCCGGGCTCCGACTCGTCGGCGTTCACGACGAGGTAATGCGGGCGGCCGTCGCGCTTGTCGTCGGGCGGCATGAACGACCACTTCAAGCCCGACGGGAATCCGGCGCCGCCGCGCCCGCGCAGGCCGGAATCCTTGACCTGCTGCACGATCCAGTTGCGGCCCTGCTTGATGAATTCGGCCGTGCGGACCCAATCGCCGCGCTTCCGCGCACCGGCGAGCTTCCAATCATGGAAGCCGTAGAGATTGGTGAAGATCCGATCCTTGTCGTCGAGCATGCGGTCCTCAGGACTGGGCGCCGGAGGAAGTGTCGGCGATCGTGGTGAGGGTCTGGGCGCCGCCGGCGGGCTCGCTCGAATGCCGTCCGCTCTGCGACCCCGGCTTCGGCCATTCGCCGGCCTTGAGTTTCTTCAAGACCGCCCGGACGTTGTCCTTGTTCAGGTCCTCGAAGAAGTCGTCGTTGATCTGGACGACCGGCGCATTGACGCAGGCGCCGAGGCACTCGACTTCCATCACCGTGAAGAGCCCGTCGGCCGAGGTCTCGCCCGGGCCCGCGCCGGTCTCTTCCTTGATCGCGGCGAACACGTCGTTCGAGCCGCAAAGCCAGCACGGCGTCGTGCCGCAGACCTGCAGCAGATATTTCCCGACCGGCTTGCGGTTGATCATCGTGTAGAATGACGCGACCTCGGTGACGCGGATCGGCGCCATGTTGAGGACGCCGGCGATGTGCTCGATCGCGGCCTGCGGCACCCAGCCGTGCTGGCGCTGCGCCGTGTCGAGGCAGAACAGCACCGCGCTCGCTTGGCGGCCGGCCGGATATTTCCTGATCGCCGCGTCCACCTTCGAACGGTTTTCCGGCGTGAAGGCCCAGAGCTTCGGCTCCTCGGCCGCGATCGGCGTCACCTTGGCGCTCACCGGTCGATCTCCCCGAACACAATATCCATGGATCCGATGATGGCGACGACGTCGGCGAGCATGTAGCCCTTGCAGAGGTAGTCCGAGGCTTGCAGGAACGCGAAGCCCGGCGCCCGAATCTTGCAGCGATAAGGCCGGTTGGTGCCGTCGGCGACGAGATAGACGCCGAACTCGCCCTTGGGCGCCTCGACCGCGGCATAGGCCTCGCCCGCCGGCACGTGATAGCCCTCGGTATAGAGCTTGAAGTGGTGGATGAGCGCCTCCATCGAGCGCTTCATCTCGCCGCGCTTGGGCGGGGCCACCTTGTTGTCCTCGACCATCACCGGCCCCACCGGCATCTTCGCGATCGCCTGGCGGATGATGCGCAAACTCTGCCGCATCTCCTCCATGCGCACGAGATAGCGGTCGAAGCAGTCGCCGTTCTTGCCGACCGGAATGTCGAAATCGTACTGCTCGTAGCCGTCATAGGGCTGCGCCTTGCGCAGATCCCAGGCGATGCCCGAGCCGCGCAGCATCGGTCCCGTGAAGCCCCAATCCTGCGCCTCCTCGGGCGAAACCTTGCCGATGTCGACCGTGCGCTGGCGGAAGATGCGGTTCTCGGTGAGCAGGCCCTCCATGTCGTCGAGGATCTGCGGGAAACCCTCGGCCCATTTGAGGACGTCGTCGGTCAGGCCCGCGGGCAGATCCTGGTGCACGCCGCCGGCGCGGTAGTAGCAGGCGTGCAGGCGGGCCCCAGAGGCCCGTTCGTAGAAATTCATCAGCTTCTCGCGCTCCTCGAACGCCCACAGCATCGGCGTCATCGCGCCGACGTCCATGGCGAAGGCGGGCACGTTGAGAAGATGGTTCAAGATGCGCGTGATCTCGTCGAACATCACGCGGATCGCCTGCGCGCGCGGTGGCGCCGTCAAGCCGAGCAGCCTCTCGATCGCGAGCACATAGGCGTGCTCCTGATTCATCGGCGAGACGTAATCGAGCCGGTCGAAATAGGGCAGCGCCTGGAGATAGGTCTTGTACTCGATCAGCTTCTCGGTGCCGCGGTGGAGCAAGCCGATATGCGGATCGGCGCGCTCGATCACCTCGCCGTCCAGTTCCAGAACCAATCGCAGCACGCCGTGCGCGGCCGGATGCTGCGGACCGAAATTCAGCGTGTAGTTGCGGATTTCAGCCATGCTTGCGGTTCAGCTCGTCGGCATAGTTGGGCTC
>JBKOUH010000448.1:0-4086 GCA_046723285.1 Pseudomonadota bacterium | reverse complement strand
GAAACCGCGCGCTTCGCGTATCGGAGAAGCCGAAATTCAACAGAATCATCGGAGCTGCGGCGGCAAATCCGCGAGCCGCGCGCCTGCGCCTACTTGATCAGCTCCCAGAAAATCCCGGCGACCGCGACGAAGCCCAGCGTGAACACCAGAGTGCGCACATACGGTATGGCCAGCAGATAGACCACCGCGTGCACGACCCGCATCCAGAAGAAGAACATCGCCCAGAAGGCCGTCATCGCATTCGCCTTGCCGGCGACATGCGCGATGACGACGAGCGCCGCAAACGGCGCGAACACCTCGACGGCGTTCAAATAGGTGCGGTCGGCGCGTTTGCCCCACAGCGGGACGGGGCGCGGGGCAGGATCGACATAGTTGGGAGGCCTGAGAAAGCCGTTCGTCATCACCTGCGAGACGACGTAGGGAATCCAGAGCGCCGCGGTCAGCATTCCGGTATAGGCCAGGTACTTTAGATCGGGTGTCATCGATCCCTACCCATCGCGTTTTATTGCCAGTCCATTCGCACGCTTGCCGATGGCGTAGCGGCGATCCGCACGCGGCGCGACGCTCAATTCGGAATTTTGGACCTTTCGCGGCAATCCCCGGACCGGCCCTCGAGAACCGATCTTCAGGGCAAGCGTAATTGACGGATCGGTTAAATACAAGCGGCGCGGCGTCCGGCCACGCGTAAGACCGCACTCGGCCTTGCGCCCGGCCAGACGGACGACGGCACCTTCAGGCCGATTCGGCGGCGCGCGCCGGCATTTCACCGCCGGCGAGATCGATCACGCGCAATTCCGGAAAGCCGAATTCCGCGATGCGCGGCCGCAGCATCTCCGCATCGGGCAGCGGCGCGGTGAAGATCGCGACGTTGGCGGGCAGCGCCATCTTGCGCGGCTGATCGGGCGGCAGCGCGGAGAGGAAATTCTGCACGCGGCGCGCCACGGCCGGCGCGGGATCGAGCCAGGTGATCGACGGCGACGACACCGCCTTCAGCTCGTCGAGCACGAAGCCGTAATGCGTGCAGCCGAGCACGATCGTGTCGAGCGCTTCGCCGCCCGGCGCCTTGGTCAGCACCTCGACCTCCTCGCGCAGCACGGCGAGATCGATGGGAAGCCCGCGGAAGCGGCGCTCGGCCACCGGCGCCAGGCGCTGCGAGCCGTGCGTCAGCACCGTGCAGCCTTGCGCGAATTTCTCGATCAGCTCGCGGAGATATTCGCGCCGCACCGTGGCCGGCGTGGCCAGCAGGCCGAAGGTCTTCGTCCTGCTGACCTTGGCGGCCCATTTGATCGCCGGCACGCAGCCGATGAACGGCACCGGGAACTGCGCGCGCAGCGGCGCCAGCGCCACCGTCGTCGCCGTGTTGCAGGCCACCACCACCGCCGAGGGCTCGATCAGGCGCTCGAGCGCCGCCACGATGGCCGCGCAGCGCGCGACGACGGTGGCATCGGGCTGATTGCCGTAGGGGAAGCCGCCATTGTCGGCGACGTAGACGATGTCGGCGTCGGGCAGCAGCCGCCGGATCTCGCGCACGACGCCGAGCCCGCCGATGCCCGAATCGATCACCGCGAGCTGGCGGCGCTTCGCTTGCGCGCGCTCGCGTTCGATGATCCGGCGGGTGATACTGTCGTTCAACGGCGTCGCTCCGCGCCTCCTCGCCCCATGTTAGCATAAGCTGGCCGGGCCGCGCGCACCCGGCGGATTATTGGTTACGCCCGGGAACGTTGAAAAGCCGTTGCGGCGCGCCACATTTCTGTTTCCAGAACCGAGGTCGTCATGGCCACCGTCGATCGCGCGCCCGATACCCGACCCTATGTTCCCGCCGCCGAGGCCGGCGAAATCCGCGCCCCCGCGCTGGTCGTGAAGGGCCGGCCGGCCAGCGACGGCGCCGGCGTGAAGCTCTATCGCGTGATCGGCGGCCAATCGCTGCCCGATCTCGACCCGTTCCTGATGCTCGACGAGTTCCGCTCCGACAAGGGCGCCGACTACATCGCCGGCTTTCCCGATCATCCGCATCGCGGCTTCGAGACCGTGACCTACATGCTCGCGGGCCGCATGCGCCATGGCGACAACCAGGGCAATACCGGCCTGCTCCGGCCCGGCAGCGTGCAATGGATGACCGCCGGCCGCGGCATCGTGCATTCGGAAATGCCCGAGCAGGAAGACGGCCTGATGTGGGGCTTCCAGCTTTGGGTCAACCTGCCGGCCAAGGACAAGATGACCGCCCCGCGCTACCAGGACATCGAGCCCGAGGCGATCCCGGTCGTGAAGACGCCGGAGGGCGCAACCGTGCGCGTGATCGCGGGCAAAGTCGGCGACCCCGCGAGCGGGGGCGCCAAGGGCCCCGTCTCGGCCGTCGCGACCGACCCCACCTATCTCGACGTGGCGCTCCCCGCCGGCGCGCGCTTCGAGCACGCGCTGCCGCCCGAGCACGCCGGCTTCGTCTATGTGTTCGACGGCGCTCTCACGGTTGGCGCGGGCGCCGGCGCCGAAACCGTGCGCCGCGGCGAGTTGGCGGTGCTCGGACCCGGCAAGCGCGTTGCGCTTTCCGCCGCGGGCGAGCCCGGCCGCGCGATCCTCGTCGCCGGCCGCCCGCTCAACGAGCCGATCGCCAAATACGGCCCGTTCGTGATGAACACCGAGATGGAGATCGTGCAGGCGATCCGCGATTACCAGTCCGGCAAGTTTTAAGAGACGCGCATTGTAGGGGCGGGTTTGAAACCCAACCCTACGCTTCGCGTGCGCGCCGTGCTAACTCTCCGCCAACGACTTTCGCGCGGAGGAACCCCATGCCCACGCTCACCGGCTTCGGCTCGCTCAAAACGCTCAAGACGGAGCGCATCAACGCGAAGATCACGCGCCGCGTGCTCTCGGGCGCGCGCGGCATGATCGTGTGGTGGAGCAACAAGAAGGGCGCGCACGCCCAGGCCCACGAGCACCCGCACGAGCAGATCGTCTGGGTGATCTCCGGCAAGATGGATTTCCGCATGGGCAAGAAGCGCAAGCTGTGCGGTCCGGGCGACGTCTGCGTGATCCCCGGCGGCACCGAGCACGAAGCCTGGTTCCCCGAGGACTGCGAAGTGATCGACGTCTTCACGCCGCCGCGCAAGGATTTCCTCAAAGGCGGCCCACCGGCTTATATGCGGGAATAGCGCCGACGATATCGTGCTTGAGGAGGGCACGTCGATGACACAGACAAGCACCGCAATCGACATTCGCTTCGCGCCGCCAGGCCCGGGATCCTGGGAGCGCGACGCCGTTCACTTCCCGCGTCCGCTGACCCGCTACTGGACCGAGATGCACCCGGAGCCCTGCAAGCGCGGTGTCCGCGAGTTCACACAGGGCTACGGCATGCTGCTCGACTGCCTTGACTACCGGTATGTCAACGGATTCGCCTACAAGGCGGCGCTGCCGGTCGCGGAACAAGAGGTGCCGCGGCGGTTCAAGCGCGCGGAAGAAGTGTTCCAGACCAAATACTGGCGCCAGCAGGTTCGCGACTGGGACGAGAGCGTAAAGCCTGCGTCCATCAAGGCCCACAAAGCGCTGCAGGCCGTGGATCCCGACACACTCTCGGATGGAGACCTCGCGGCGCATCTCAGGCGCTGCGGCGCGCATCACGCCGAGATGATCTACCAGCACATGCGCTTCACCGCGGCGGCGATCGTGCCGACCGGCGACTTTCTCGCCCATGTCGGCGACTGGTCGGGCGCCGCGCCGGCCGACCTGCTCGGCCTGCTGCGCGGCACCGCGCCCGTTTCGGCGGGGGTTTCCACCGAACTCGAGCGGCTGATCGCCGCGATCAAGCGCGATGCCGATGCCGGCCGGATGCTCGCCTCGAAGGACGAGCCGCAGCAGGTGATCGCCGCGCTGCGCGCACTCAAGAGTGAAACCGGCGCGGCGATGTCCGCCTATCTCGATCTCGTCGGCTACCGCCTGCTCGACGGCTTCGACATCTCCGGCCCCGTGGCACTCGAGCTGCCGGACGTCCTCCTCCGCGCGATCCGCGCCGCGGTCGCGGGGCGGGAAAGCGGTGCCTCGGATCTCGAAGCACGCATCGCCGAAGTCCGTAAGCGCGTCCCCGAACAGCAC
>JBKOUH010000414.1:0-4786 GCA_046723285.1 Pseudomonadota bacterium | reverse complement strand
GCCACGTTCCACGCGCCCGGCAAGGGCTTCAAGATCCACGACGAGATCAAGAAATACGTCTACGACAAAGGGAAGGGCGCCCCCGAGTGGGATAAGGTCGGCGAGGTGCTCTACAACCGCGCGCTCGTCAACGCCGCGATCGGCGTTGAGGCCGTGCGCTACGCGATCAAGAAGTACGGCAAGAAGCCGACGGGCGAGCAGGTGCGCGAGGGCTTCGAGAATCTCGACATCAGCGCGGCGCGCTGGGCCGAGCTCGGCTTCGACAAGGGCTTCACGCACCCGATCAAGGTCTCCTGCGCCGATCACGAAGGCAACGGCCCAATCCTGATCCAGCAGTGGGACGGCAAGACGTGGAAGATCGTGTCCGACTGGATTCAGCCGATGCGCGACGTGGTCCGCCCGATGATCGAGGAATCGGCCGCGAAGTTCGCGACCGAAAACAAGATCGAGCCGAGGAAGGACTGCAAATAGACGGTTGCCTTCGGAGCGGCGGGTTTCAAATCCGCCGCTTTCGACGGCAGGACGAATGGAAACGCGAGAATCGTGTGGTGGATACAGGGGCGGGTTTGAAACCCGCCCCTGCCACTGTGTGGTCCGCCGTCTACCGCGCTATGCGATGCGCGAGGGATGAACCCCTTGTCCGAGGCTCTCCTCAACATCAAGAACATCGAGGTCATCTACGATCACGTCATCCTGGTGCTGAAGGGCGTCTCGCTCGAAGTGCCGGAAGGCGGCATCACGGCGTTGCTCGGCGCCAATGGCGCCGGCAAGTCGACGACGCTCAAGGCCATCTCGAACCTGCTGCGCGCCGAGCGCGGCGAGGTCACCAAGGGCAGCGTTACCTACAAGGGCGAGCGCATTGACGGCATGACGCCGGCCGATCTGGTCAAGCGCGGCGTCATCCAGGTGATGGAAGGACGCCACTGCTTCCCGCACTTGACGGTCGAGGAGAATCTGCTGACCGGCGCCTATACGCGCGGCGGCGGGCAGGGCGCCATCGCCGCCGACCTCGACAAGGTCTACGCCTACTTCCCGCGCTTGAAACAGCGGAAGAACGCGCAGGCCGGCTACATCTCCGGCGGCGAGCAGCAGATGGTCGCGATCGGCCGCGCGCTGATGTCGAAGCCGAAGATGATCCTGCTCGACGAGCCCTCGATGGGCCTCGCGCCGCAGCTCGTGGAAGAGATCTTCGAGATCACCAAGGCGCTCAACGAGAAGGAGAAGGTGAGCTTCCTCCTCGCCGAGCAGAACACCAACATGGCCCTGCGCTACGCCAAGTACGGCTACATCCTCGAGAACGGCCGCGTCGTCATGGATGGCGAAGCCAAGGCGCTGCGCGACAACGAAGACGTCAAGGAGTTCTACCTCGGCCTCTCGACCACGGGGCGCAAGAGCTACCGCGACGTGAAGCACTACAAGCGCAGGAAGCGGTGGCTGGCGTAGACGCGGCTCATCGCAAGTTCTCTCGGCGCAATCGCAAAATCCAACGTCATCCCAGGCGGGCAGCAGCACGCCGCGTTCACGGTGTGTTGCTGCGCGGCCCCGAAAAACAGCATTATTGAAGTCGTGTTGAGGTAGAGCGCAGCAGTCCGCCGAGGCTCAAATCTTCCGGCTGTCATAAGCCCAATGCAACAGCGCCTGGCGCTGCTTCCGGTGACAATTGAAATCCGCCGGCTCGCAGTTCTTGCGGATCTGTGCTGCGTGGCGGCGGATCGCCTTCCAGCGCTTGATCTGGCGGCGGTCTTCCTCGGGCAGCCGCCGGCCCATGTAGTAGCGGCAATACCACTGGAACCAGCCGCGCGGATCGTCGGGGTGGATCCAGCCCTTCGCGCGCCAGACCGACAAAGGCTGGCTCGCATCGACCCCGAAATAGTTGAGCTTGGGATCGCGCGTTCGGGCCGCGAGCTTGGCGGAGGCGAACCAGCTTGCGGGAAATTCCCGGCGGCAGTCGGTCATATATTTGCCGGCGAAGACGCCGAGCTTCAGCATTTCGGCCGGCGTCAGCTCCGGCTGGAACGCGGGATCGAAGCCGCGGCCCACCGGCGCCGCGCGCGCGTAGCGGTAGCCCTTTTGCATCTTGTCGTTCACGGTCACGATGCGCCGTGCTTTCGCCATCGCCGCTGCGCTCCACCGCCAAATCGCGCGCGATCAGGGTACGCCGGGGTGCGTCGTGCGGATGGCGGCGATTTCGCCGCAGCCGCGCGCAGGCGGGCGGCATAGGATGGCGTAGAGGTGCTCGTGGCGGCGGCGCAGGGTACGATTGCCCGCATGGGCGGCGGGCCGTAACCGGGGTAGAATTTTTCGTCGGCGCAGGCGCGTTTCGCGCGGTTACCTGCGCCTCCCTTGATCGGACAGGTGAAGCGATGGCGCGTGTGATCGGTATCGACCATCTGGTGATCCGCGTCGCGGATTTCGCGAAGTCCAAGCGCTTCTACAATCGCGTGCTGGGCTGTCTCGGCTTCACGCTCAAATACCAGTACGGCCGCCATGCCGGATGGAGCAACGGCAAGACGCTGTTCTGGATCGGCCAAGCCGATGCCGAGGGCCTGAAGCATCCGCATCGCATCGGCAATATCGGCTTTCACCATTATGCGTTCGAGCTCGCCAAGCGCCGCGACGTCGACGAGCTCTACGATGTGCTGAAGGCGATGAAGGCGCGGGTGGTCGATCCGCCGGCCGACTATCCGGACTACGGCGAGGGCTACTATGCCGTCTACTTTCTCGACCCCGACGGTCTGAAGCTCGAAGGCATGGTCTGCCCGCCGGTGCGAAAGAAGCGCAAGGCGCGCGCGAAACGCTAGGCGAAAGACGACGGCCAACGGCCGGGAGGAACGCAGTGCCCCAAGGCGAATACTACGATTCCCTCGAAACCCGCGCGCCCGAAGCGCGCGAGAAGGCGCTGATGACGGCGCTTACCGAGCAGGTGGCGAACGCCGCGGCGCGCACCGGCTGGTATGCGAAGCTCTTCAAGGATGTCGATCCGCGCGCGATCACGAGCCGCGCGGCGCTGGCGAAGCTGCCGGTGACGCGGAAGCACGAGCTCATCGGCCTGATGAAGGAAAATCCGCCGATGGGCGGGCTCAACGCGCTGCCGCTCGGCGCGGCGGCGGTGATCTTCACCTCGCCGGGCCCGATCTTCGAATATTGCACCGACCGGCCGGATTTCTACGACGCGGCGCGCGCGCTCTATGCGGCCGGCGTGCGCAAGGGCGACATCGTCCACAACTCGTTTTCGTATCACCTCACGCCCGGCGCCTGGGTCATGCACGCGGCGGCGCGGGCACTCGGCTGCCCGGTGATCCCGGGCGGCGTCGGCAACACCGAGCAGCAGGTGCAGGTGATGGCGCAGATCCGGCCCAGCGTCTTCGCCGGCACGCCGGATTTCCTGAAAGTCATGATCGAGACGGCGGAGAAGCTCGGCGTCTCGCTAGGCTCGGTGAAGAAGGCCCTCGTCGGCGGCGGGCCGCTGTTTCCCCAGCTCCGCCAGTTCTACAAGGACCGCGGCATCCAGTGCCTGCAAAGCTTCGCCACCGCCGAGCTCGGCAACATCGCCTACGAATCGCCGGCGCTCGAAGGCTTGATCGTGTCCGAGAACAAGATCGTCGAGATCGTCTTTCCCGGCACCGGCGATCCGGTGGAGCCCGGCCAGGTCGGCGAGCTGGTGGTGACGACGCTCAATCCCGATTTTCCGCTCGTGCGCTTCTCGACCGGAGACCTCACCGCCGTGCTGGCGGGCCAGAGCCCGTGCGGGCGCACCAACATGCGCATCAAGGGCTGGATGGGCCGCGCCGACCAGACGACCAAGGTGCGCGGCATGTTCGTGCATCCCGAGCAGGTTGCGGAGGTGGTGAAGCGCCACCCCGAGTTGAAGAAGGCGCGGCTCGTCGTCGACGCCAAGGAAGGCCTCGATCAGCCACTTTTCCGCTGCGAAACCGGCAGCGGCAGCACCGAATTGGCCGACGCGGTCGGCAAGACGTTCCAGGCTGTGTGCAAGGTTAGGGCCACGGTCGAGTTCGTGGCCGCCGGAAAATTGCCTAACGACGGCAAAGTCATAGAGGATGTCCGCAAGGTGGTTTGAGGGCGTTCACACGGAGTCGCGGCTGCAATAAACAAACGCTCGTTTGGTACTGTGGCGGAAAAATCACGGTTTCGCCACAATTGACCCCTCCTGCCGCCACATTCTGGAACATACTGCCCGACTCATAGATCTCCCCTCTGAACCGAGGCTTCCCCGAGCCTCCTCCAGCCGCCCCGGGCTGGAGCCCTGGCGGTCAACGGAAACCCTCCCGTTGGCCGCCGTATTTTTTTGGGGCTCAGGCAAGTTCGCGCCGCTAATCTCCGCCAGCGCCGCCGCCAAGCCCGAATGAATCCATCGCCGACCGACCGTCTCGAATGTCGCGATCTCGCCTGTCTGCGCGGCGAGCGGCTGGTGTTCAAGGGCCTCTCCATTGCGCTCGAAGCCGGCGCGGCGCTGCGCCTCACCGGGCCCAACGGCAGCGGGAAGTCCAGCCTGCTGCGCCTCATCGCCGGCCTCGGCCGCCCGGCCGCGGGCACCATCGCGTGGAACGGCGCGTCGGTCTTCGACGACGCAGATGCGCATCGCCGGCGGCTGCTGTTCCTCGGCCATCAGGACGCGGTGAAGCCGTGGCTCACCGCGCGCGAGAACCTTGCGTTCTGGGCCGCGCTGCACGGCGCGCGGGATGACAAGATTGCGCCGGCCCTCGCGCGCTTCGCGCTGAGCGCGCAGGCCGCGCTGCCCGCGCGTTTCCTCTCGCAGGGCCAGCGC
>JBKOUH010000518.1:0-4356 GCA_046723285.1 Pseudomonadota bacterium | reverse complement strand
CCCCAGTTCCGGCGCGAGGCGCTCGAAGCCTCGCTCGCCGCCGCCGCGGTCGATTATGTCTGGCTCGGCGAGGCGCTCGGCGGCCGGCCGCGCGATCCCGAACAGTGGCAGGCGGGGCGCCCGGACTACGCGCGCATCGCGGCGATGCCGGCGTTCCAGGCCGCGCTCGACCGCGTCGTCGCGGCGGCGCGCGAGCGTCCGACCGCGCTGATGTGCGCCGAGCGGGATCCGCTCGATTGCCACCGCTTCCATCTGCTGGCGCCGCCGCTGGCCGCGCGCGGCGTCGATCTCGTGCATCTCCTGGCCGATGGTGGCGTCGAGACCCAGGCCGAAGCCGCGGCACGCCAGGCGCGCAAGGACAGGCAGGGGCGCCTGTTCGACTGATGGTTAAGGACGCCGGCAATGCCGGCGACGCTCGCCCCTTGGCGAGCGTCCTTGACCGCCCGCCGCCGCCGCGCATGATGCGGCCTCGCCAAGGGAGCGCAGGCATGAAGATAAAGAAGGGCATCAAGGCTCTCGTCGCCGAGGCCGAGGCCGCGATCGAGACCCTGAGCGTCGATCAGGTGAAGGCGGCGCTCGCCGATCCCAAGGTGCAGTTGATCGACATCCGCGACGTGCGCGAACTGTGGCGCGACGGCGGCATTCCGGGCGCCTATCACGCGCCGCGCGGCATGCTCGAGTTCTGGGTGGATCCCGAGAGCCCCTATCACAAGGAGCTGTTCGCCTCGGGCAAGAAGTTCGTGTTCTTCTGCGCCGGCGGCATGCGCTCGGCGCTCGCGGCCAAGACCGTCCACGACATGGGACTCGCGCCGGTGGCGCATATGGCGGGCGGTTTCGGCGCCTGGGTGAAGGCGGGCGGCACGGTCGAGAAGAAAGAGCCGCCGCCGCCGCCGAAGCCCAAGGCGGCTTGAGCCACGGAGACTGGTTTTGGCCGAGCGCGATAAGGTCGAGCCGTTCTGGTCGCGACCGGCGCGTGCCAAGCGCCGCGGTCCGTCTTTGACCGTGCCCGAGCGCACGCAGCCGGATCCCGAACCCAACGCACCGCCGCCGGCGCCGGCCGCGGACTCGCCGCAAGAGCCGTCCTTCTCGATTTCGAGACAACAACGGCGCGATACGATCGCGGCGATCATCGGCGACTCAATGGCGCGGCTGGAGGCGCCTGCGCCTGTTCCCGTGGATGAGCCGCGGCGCGCCCCGAGCTTTGCCGAATCCAGCGCACCCGCCGCGCCGGACGCACATGGCTGGGTGCGCCTCTCGGCCGGCGAGGCCGCGCGGCACCCGCTTTATGGCGTGAATGGCTGGCTCGTTTTCGTCGCGATCTTCATCGCGTTCGAGCTGTTCCGCGCGCTGGTGGAGATTCTCGATTTCTGGGCGACGACCGATCACGGCGGGCTCGCGGCCTGGATCATGGCTGTGTTGCGCTCGTTCATGGCGCTTTGGGCGGCGCTGATTCTGGGCCTGCTGATCGGATGCAGCCGTGCGTTTCCGATCAACGTCGTCGCCTACGCGATGGTGAACATGCTCTATGTTGGCCTGTTCGCCTTGGCTTTCGCGCACGTGACCAAGGGCACGGTGTTCATCGGGATGGCGGTCGCGATGGCGCTGAACCTCATCGGCATCGCCTACGTGCTGCGCTCGCGGCGGGTGAACGTCACCTACCGCCACCGCGTGCGCCCCAAAAAGCACGCACGCCCGCCGAAAGAGGACGGAACCGCCGGCACCGCGGCGCCGGCCGCGGCCTGAGGCCGGCTATTCGGCCTCCGGCTCGGCGCCCCCTCGGCACTCCGTCTCGCGCGTCTTCTCGAGCTTGCTGTCGCGCAGCACTTAGTGCGAGGCGATGCAGCGGCCGTCCTCGGTGCGCTCCTGGGCGATGGCGCGCAATCCCAGTCCTCATTCGGGAAGACTTCCCATGCGGCCCGATTGGTAGTCGCGGACCGCCTCGATGATCTCCGCGCGCGTGCTCATGACGAACGGTCCGTAGCTCGCGACGGGCTCGCCGAAAGGCTGGCCGCCGAGCACGAGCAGCTCGAGCGGCGCGTTTCCTTCATGCGCAAGTTCGACAGTCTCTCCGGCGCGGTCGAAGATCGTCGTGCGGCCGCATTCGGCTTGCGAGAACGCGTAGGCGACCGCGGTCCAGCCGTCCTCTTTGGCGAAGCGCCAGCGCGCGCGCGGCGCCATGCTGACGTGCCAAACGAACACCGGCGAGCGCACGCGCACGGGGCTCTCGATCTCGCCGCAGCGCCCGCCGATGACGCGCACCGTGACGCCCGGCGCGGGCTCGGCCGTCGGCATGTCGGCGCCGCGCAACACGCTGAAGCCGGGCGGCGTGAGCTTCAGCGGGCGCGGCAGATTGAGCCAAAGCTGAAAGCCGTGGACGATGCCGCCTTTCTCGTTGAGCGCTGCCGGCGGCTGCTCCGAGTGGATGATGCCGCCGCCCGCCGTCATCCATTGGACGTCGCCGGCGCCGAGCACGGCATGCCCGCCCGTCGAGTCGCGGTGCTCGATGCCGCCCGAGAGTAGGTACGTGATTGTCTCGAAGCCGCGATGCGGGTGGGGCCCGAAGCCCCAATCCGTCTCGTGCAATTCGCGCGGGCCGAAATGCGCGAGATAGAGGAACGGGTCGAAGACGTGCGCGTGCTCGGAGGTGAACGGGTGACGCATCGGCATGCGGTCGGGGCCAAGCTCGGTGGGCGCCACGAATTCGGCGACCAACTTGGCGCCGGCCGCGACGCGGTCGCTACCGGGGATGCTATCGGGCATCGACTCCTCGCATCAGATTTTGTCGACGATGAGCACGGTGCCGTGGACGTCCACGACTTTGACGCGCGTGCCGCGCACGAAATCGGGGCCGCGGATGCGCCACATCGTGTCGCCGAACTTGGCCGTGCCCTCGCCATTGGTGATCGGTTCGTCGAGCGTGATCTGCATGCCCATCATCCGCTCGCCGCGGACATTGAGCTCGGGCTTGTCGGTGTCGATAGGCCGGCGCCGCCAGAGCATCAGCCAGATCACGGTCGAGACCACGGCGCAGACCGCAAAGACGATCGCCTGGCCCTCCCAGCCCATGCCCCAAAAGATGAGCTTGACAAGGCCGGTCGCAACGGCCGCGATGCCGAGCCAGAGGAAGAAGGCGCCCGGCACGATCGTTTCGAGCGCGGCCAAGGCCACGCCGAGCGCCAGCCAGTGCCAGAACTCGATCTGGACCATGAGGCGCTCAGCTCCGCGTGCGCGGCACGCTGCCGGTGCCGTCGGTGGGCCGGCCGAACGCCTCGCGCGCGATCTCGCTCAAGCCGCCCAGCGCGCCGATGACGCTCGAGGCCTCGAGCGGCATGAACAGGATCTTCTGGTTGGGCGCCGACGCGAACTTCCCGAGCGCATCGACATATTTGGTCGCGACGAAATAGTTGATCGCCTGCACGCTGCCGCCGGCGATCGCCTCCGACACCATGCGCGTGGCGTTCGCTTCGGCTTGGGCCAGACGCTCGCGCGCCTCGGCGTCGCGGAACGCGGCCTCGCGCCGGCCCTCGGCCTCGAGGATGTTCGACTGCTTCTCGCCCTCGGCCTTACGGATCGCGGCTTCGCGGAAGCCCTCGGCCTCGAGGATCGCGGCGCGCTTGTCGCGCTCGGCCTTCATCTGCCGCGCCATCGAATCGACGAGATCCTGCGGCGGCTGGATGTCCTTGATCTCGATGCGCGTGATCTTGACGCCCCAGGGCTCGGTCGCCTGGTCGACGACCTTGAGGAGGCGCGCATTGATCGTATCGCGCTGCGAGAGCAGCTCGTCCAAGTCCATCGAGCCCATCACCGTGCGGATGTTGGTCATGACGAGGTTCAGAACCGCGCGCTCGAGATTGGACACCTCGTAGGCGGAACTGGCGGCGTCGAGCACCTGGAAAAAGACGATGCCGTCGACCGTCACCATCGCGTTGTCCTTGGTGATGATCTCCTGCGAGGGCACGTCGAGCACGTTTTCCATCATGTTGATGCGCGTGCCGACCTTGTCGATGAGCGGCACGATGAGATGGAGTCCGGGCTTCAAGGTGTGCGTGTATTTGCCGAAGCGTTCGATCGTGAACTCGTAGCCTTGCGGCACGGTCTTGACGCCCATCATCACGAGCATGATGGCGAGCACGACGAGGACGATGACGAAAATGGCGAAGGAGGAGATCGGCATGGGTCGTCTCTTGCCCCTTTGGCTGGCGCCTTGCGCGCTTGTCCTAGCATTGTGGCATGAAACCACTTGCCGCGCGACTGGTTAACCGCTGGTTAGCGATCGGGACTAGCGGGCGGCGAACGGCGCAGCACGTGGCGGAACAGCGTCGGCGCCACGATCACGATCATGACGATGCGCAGCAC
>JBKOUH010000167.1:0-5783 GCA_046723285.1 Pseudomonadota bacterium | reverse complement strand
TGCAACCAACCCGGACGGCGGCGCGGAAAACGCCTTGTCTGCCGTGAGGCAGCCACGCCGTCCCTATTCGGTCTTGCTCCCGGTGAGGTTTTCCGTGCCGTGTCCATTGCTGGCCACGCGGTGCGCTCTTACCGCACCTTTTCACCCTTGCCGTCGGGCCTTGCGGCCGGCCGGCGGTCTACTTCTCTGTGGCACTGTCTCGGGGGTCGCCCCCGCCGGGCGTTACCCGGCACCGTTTTTCCGTGGAGCCCGGACTTTCCTCGCCCGAGGCCGTGAAGCCTCGGCCGCGGCCATCCGACCGTCTGGCATCAGGTTCAATTAATGACGGCTACCGTGCCAGTTCAAGCGGCGCGCGTTGTAAGCTGGCCAAGAGCGGTCTCGATCGTCGATTTAGGCTGATCGGTCATATTAATATATCCAATAGCGATTGTAGCCACTTCGACGTTCTGCTTGGCGTGGAAACCCCAGTTGAGCTTGGCCCAGAAGCCGGCTTTGGGAGGTTGACCCGTGTATGCGATGGTCAGGCGCTGACCCGTCCACCATGCCTTGCCGACGATTCGCGCCGACCGGATGCGGTCCCACGGGATCGTGCCGACGCCGAGAAGTTCGATCGTCACACCGCGCCCGTCGATGGTGACGATCGGCTCGGTGCGCGAGCCCCGCTTGATGACGCCAGGCAGTAGCATGGCAACGACGGCAACGAGGCCGCCGATTCCGCCGGGCAGCGTGGTTCTGGTCCAAAGCGCGTTGAGAATGACCACGATTGCGACGCCGCCAGCGACCGCAAAGAGAAAATTCATCCAGATCTTGCCCGGAACATAGCGGATGGTCGTCATGCACGCCTCCGTTGGGACCGATTGATCCAGCAGCGGAACTATACGAGCCGGCGCTGCCGCTCGCTGTGCGCTCAGTCACGCTCGCGCAACAACAGCGCGGCCAGCGCCGCCGTCTCGCCGTCGGGAATGCCGGAGACGTTGGCCGGGCGGAAATGGCGCTGGAACGCCGAGACGGCCGCGCGCGTGGCTTCGTCGAGGACACCCGTAACGGGGCACTCGTAGCCGATCGCGGCGAGATCGCGCTGGATCTCCGGCACCTGGATCGAGCGGCTGATGTCGAGACGCGGATGCATCGGCCAGACGCCGAGGCCCTCGGCCGCCAGGCGCGGCCAGGGGAAGAGCTCGCCGGGGTCGATCTTCCGTTTCGGCGCGACGTCGGAATGGCCGAGCACGCGTTTCGCCGGAATCCTGTGGCGCTTGTCGATGCCGCGCCCGAGCTCGATCAGGGCCGCGATCTGCGCCTCCGGAAACGCGCGGTAGCCGAAATCGTGGCCCGGATTGACCAGCTCGATGCCGATCGAGCGGTCGTTGATGTCGCGCACGCCGGCCCAGAAGGAGACGCCGGCATGCCAGGCGCGCTTCTCCTCGGTTACGTGGCGATAGACGGTGCCGTCCTCGTCGATCGTGTAATGCGCGCTCACCTTGGCGGCGGGATCGCAAAGGCGCTCGAGCGCGCCCTCGGCCGTCGGCATGCCGGTGTAGTGGAGGACCAGGATGTCGATCAGGACTCCAGCGGGCCGCTCGTTGAAATTGGGCGAAGGGCGCTCCGTGATCTTCATGGGGCGGGGATCGCGCGCATGGTCATCGTTCCGGCGGCGGCAGGGCTTGGGCCGGCCGGCGGATCGTGATGATGGTGACCCCGGCGAGCGTGATCAAGCCGCCCGCGAGCGTGAACCAAGTGAACGTCTCGCCCAGGATCAGCACGCCGAACAGCACACCGAACACGGGCGTCAGCAGCGCGAACGGCGCCGTCACGTTGAGCGGATAGCGGTGCAGCAGCATGTACCAGAGCCCGTGGCTCACCACGCTCACGAACACGGCCATGTAGAGAATCGGCCACACCCCGGTCCAGCCCATGTGGAGCGCGCCCGCGATCGGCTGGTCTTCTAGTAGAAGCGAAAGGATGACGAGCTGCGGCGCCGCCATCAGGTTCATCCAGCCGACCAGCGGGAGCGGGTGCACGCCGACCAGGACCTTCGCTTGAATCAGCGACACCGCCCAGGCGAGCGACGCCGCGACCATCAGGAACACGCCGAAATAGTCGGTCGGGCGCTTCGGTTCGCCGACCAGGATCGCGACGCCGGCGAACGCGAGCGTCATGCCGAGCATGCGCCGCCAGCCCAGCCGATCCTTGAAGAAGATCGCGGCCAGGATCGCCGAGAACGGCACGCTCAGCTGATTGAGGATCGCGCCCATGCCCGAATCGACCAGCTTCAGCCCGGTGAAATTCGGCGCGAAGTGGAACACGCCGATGGTGATGGAGAGGTAAAAGATGCGGCGCATGTGCGCCCACGGCACTTTCACGAAGGGCAGCAGCAGCGCGCCCACCAGCAAGAAGCGCAGCGCGATCATCATCATCGGCGGCAGCGCGCCGGTGCCGATCTTGGCCACCGGATAGTTGAGGCCCCAGATCACCATGATGAAGAGGACGAGACCGAGATCGCGCAAACTCATCGCGCGGCGGCCTTGGCATCGAGCGCGGCGCGCTGGTCTTCCAACTCGAGCCAGCGGTCTTCGGCGGCGGCGAGCTCGCCCTTGGCCTCGCCGTGCCGCCGCATCGTGCGCTCGGCCAGAGCGGCATCGCGCGCGTAGAGCGTGGCATCGGCGAGCAAGGCTTCGAGGGTCGCGATCTCGTTCTCGAGCGCCGCGATGCGCTCGGGCAGAAGATCGAGCTCGCGCTGGTCCTTGTAGCTGAGGCGCGTCGGCTGTCGTTGCGGCCGCGCCGGCTCGGCGTCCTGCGCGGCGCGCGCGGCCGGCTTCGGCTGGGGTTTGGCCGGCATGCCCTTCCGCTGCGCCATCGCATCGCTGAAGCCGCCGGCATATTCGGTGACGGTGCCGTCGCCGGGCATGTACACGATGCTGCTCACCGTCTTGTCGAGGAAATCGCGGTCGTGGCTGACGACGAGGAGCGTGCCGGCGTAATCGCCGAGCAGGTCCTCGAGCAGATCGAGCGTGTCGGTGTCGAGGTCGTTGGTGGGCTCGTCGAGCACGAGAAGATCGGCCGGCGTCGCCAGGATCTTGGCGAGCAGCAGGCGATTGCGCTCGCCGCCCGAGAGAGTCCCGGTCGGGCTGTCGGCCTGGCGCGGATCGAACAGGAAGTCCTTCAAATAAGCGCGCACGTGGCGGAGCCGCCCTTGCACGAAAACGCTGTCGCCGCCTTGCGGAATCAGCACGTCGCGCAAAGTCTTCTTGGGGTCGAGCTGCTGGCGGCGCTGGTCGAAGTAGGCGAGCGCCAAGTTCTTCGCGACCTGGATGCGGCCCGCGTCCGGAGCCAGCTCACCGATCAGCATTTTGATGAGCGTGCTCTTGCCGGCGCCGTTGGGGCCGACGATGCCGACGCGGTCGCCGCGCAAGATCAGCGTCGAGAAATCCTTGAACAGGACGCGGCGGCCCTCCGGGCCGGCGCCGCCGGCAACCGCGCCCGCCGTGGCCCGCACGCTCTTGGCGATGCCGGCCGCATCGATGATCAGGCGGCTCCGCGATTCGCCTTCCTTGGCCTCGAGTTTAAGCTTGCCGCGGCCGCCGATGAGCGTCGCCCGTTGCGCGCGCATTTTCTCGAGCCGCTCCATGCGGCCCTGATTGCGCTTCCGGCGCGCGGTGATGCCGTAGATGAGCCAATGCGCCTCGGCCGCGAGCTTTGTGTCGAGCTTCTCGAGCGCCTTTTCCTCGGCGTGCAGCACCTCTTCGCGCCATTCCTCGAAGTTGGCGAAGCCGCGCTCGGAGGCGCGCAGCTTGCCGCGATCCATCCAGAACACGCGGTTGGTGACATTGCTCAAGAACGTGCGGTCGTGGCTGATCACGATCAGCGCGCCGCGAAACGAGAGCAGGCGCGCTTCGAGCCATTCGATCATCGTGAGATCGAGGTGGTTGGTGGGCTCGTCGAGCAGCAGGAGATCGGGCGGCGACGCGAACACGCGCGCGAGCCCGGCGCGGCGGCCCTCGCCGCCGGACAGCGAGACGAGCTCGCGGCCCGCCTCGAGGCTAACCTCGGCAAGGATCGCGTCGACCGCGTGCTCGGGCTGGGCGCCGGCGGCGACATATTCCGCGACCGTCATTCCCGGCGCAAAGCGCGGCTCCTGCTCGAGCCACGCGATGCGCATGCCCGGTTCGGCATAGATCTCGCCGCCGTCGGGCTCGACGGCGCCGGTCACGGTCTTCATCAGCGTCGATTTGCCCGAGCCGTTGCGGCCGACGAGCGCCGCGCGCTCGCCGCGCGCCACGTGCAGCTCGATGCCGCTGAACAGCGGCGGCCCGCCGAAGCTCACGGTGACGTCGCGCAGCGACAGGAGAGGGGGCTCGCTCATTCCGGCACTCTAACGAGCGGGCGCGGAGCCGAGGCGCGCGCCGGCGGCAGGCCTGCTGCGACCGCCGCACGCATTCCGATATTCCCCGGCGAGCGAAAAAGATTCTTGTCTCATCACAGCGCGTTCAGGCCTCGATCGGTTTGACTATGCTTCGATGCAAATTATATGCGCCCTGCATCGAATCGAGCCGTGCCGGGCTGCGGAAGACGGGAGGCGGGCATACAGGGCACCCCGCACCGGCACAAGCAGGCGAGCCATCGCCTGAGGCAGGAGCGCTCGCGGCGGTGCAAATGGGGCGTCGACTCGGAAACGAGGACGCAAATGGCGCACACGCGCAAGCTTCTGCCGACCGAAGGGCCACTGCTCGCCGATCACTTCATCCGCCTCAATCCCGACGACCGGCGCCTCCGCTTCGGAGGGCTGTTCATGCATGACGACGTTCTCAAGCGCTATGCCGCTTCGCTCGACTGGAACCACGCCTGTCATATCGGATGGTTCGAAGGCGGCGTGCTGCGCGGCATGGCACAGCTCACCGTCGCGAGCCGCACGGTCGATGCCGGCCCGCCTTGGCTGCGGCCCGGCGCCGGCGAATTCGGCGTGTCGGTCGAGCAGCCGTGGCGGCGCCTGGGTGTCGCCACGCAGCTGATCGGCCAGGCCATCGCCGTCGCGCGCAATCGCCATGTGCGCGATCTCTACCTGCTCTGCCGGCGCGAGAACGAGCCGATGCGCCGGCTCGCGCGCAAGCTTGGCTTCCATCTCGCCTACGACGAGGGCGAGGTGCTTGGCCACATCGCGTTGCCGGCACCCGATCACGATACCGCGTTGGCCGAGGGCGCGATCGAGGCGGCGGGCACCGCCCGCCAATGGACGGGTAGGGCGACGCCACAGGCGGCGGGCTGATGCGTATGGGCGCGCCGCGGTGCTACGCCGCCCGCGCGCTCCCACGCTGCCTCTTTTTCGGACGCGATTTGGCCGTATACGAAGCAAATTTTCTTATCATAACATTGTCTTAATTAATGAGATCACTTGATCATGCTGCAATGCAACATATATCTGTGTGCTGCGGCAGAACGGTAGGTACAGAAGCCGTTCCGCAGCGAAACAAGAAACGATCGCAGAGCCGGGAGCGAAGCGTCCTCCGGGTGCAGACCCGCAACACGAGGACGCGATGGCGCAGACCCGCACACTACTCCCGACCGAAGGACCGCTGCTTGCCGAGCACCTGATGCGCTTGAGCGCCGAGGACCGGCGCCTGCGCTTCGGCGGCATGTTCCTGCGCGACGAGGGCGTGCAGCGCTACGTCGATTCGATCGACTGGGTGCATTCCTGGCATGTCGGCTTCTTTGCCGACAATGCACTGCGCGCGGTCGTGCAATTGAGCATGCCGCGGCCGGGCGCTGCGTACGCGGGATTGCCGTGGTTC
>JBKOUH010000318.1:0-3631 GCA_046723285.1 Pseudomonadota bacterium | reverse complement strand
TCGGCGGCAAAATCGTTGCGCGCGAGATAGGATTTCAACGCCGCGACCAGCGCCGCGCGGTCGAAAGCGCCCTCCGTCGGCGCGTCGAAATCGCACCGATAGGCGGACCAGTCTGGCTCGACGCGGCGATAGCCGCGCATCGGCTCGAGCTCGCGCACGACGTCGAAGCGGCAGATGCCGGTGAGGTTGACGAGATATCGGCCGTCGCTGGTCTCGGTGAACGACGTGATCTTGCCGACGCAGCCGGTCTTATGCAGCCCCGGCTTGTCGTCGGGCGCGATGCGCTCGCGCACCTTCGGCTGGATCATACCGACGAGGCGGGGGCCGCCCATCGCGTCCTCGGTCATGGCGCGATAGCGCGGCTCGAACACGTTGAGCGGAAGCTGCCCGCCGGGGAGCAAGAGCGCGCCCTGAAGCGGGAAGACCGGCAGCACGGTCGGCAGATCCGCGGGCGTCAGCGAACCCATGGAGCCTCCCTCACGAAAGCCGGGACGATCCCATCAGGAAAATAGGATCGCCGACAGGCCGCGGCGACCCTTCAACGTCAATTCGTTGGTGGCGCCGAGCGCCTCGAAGATCTTGAGCAGCTCTTTGCGCGCCGCGTCCTCGTTCCAGTCGCGCTTCTTCTTGACGATCTCGAGCAGGTGCTGGATGGCACCCTCGGCATGGCCGCTGGCGTACAGGGATAGCGCCAGATCGTAGCGCGCCTGGTGGTCGTTGGGGTCCTTGGCGAGCTTGTCCTCGAAGGCGCCGAGATCGCCGGCCTTGGCGCCGGCCGCAGCCGCGCGTTCGGCGAGGTCGAGGGCCGCTTTGGCCGCATCGTAGTCGGGGCCTTTCTTGGCCTCGGGCGGCAGCTCGTCGAGCATTTGCTTGGCTTGCTCGCCCTCGCCCAAGGCGATGGCGGCGCGCGCGAGGCCGAGCCGCGCCGGCACGTTGTCCGGTTCCTGATCGAGAATGCGCGCGTAAAGGCCCGCCGCGGTGCCGGCATCGCCCTTGTTCAGCGCTTCCTTGGCCATCGCGAGCACCTGGTCGAGCTGCGAAGGGCCCTTGGCGGCGGCGCCGCCCTTGATCAGCGCGTCGATGAATTGCTTCAGTTGGCTCTCGGGCAGCGCGCCGACAAAGCCGTCGACCGGGCGCCCGTCGCGGAACGCGAACACGGCGGGGATCGACTGGATGCGGAATTGTGCCGCCAGCGCCTGGTTCTTGTCGACATCGAGCTTAACAAGCTTGACCGCGCCCTTGGCCGCCTTGACCAACTTCTCGATCAGCGGCCCCAAGGTCTTGCACGGACCGCACCACGGCGCCCAGAAATCGACGATCACCGGCTGGCGCTTCGATTCCTCGATCACGTCCTTGGCGAAGTTCTTGGTGTCGGTGTCCTTGACCAGAACGCCGCCGTCGCCCGCGGCCTGTCCGCCGCCAATGATGGTTTGCATCGCCCGAATGCCCTAAATGTTGGCTGCCGCCGGTCCTCTGAGATAGGGAGCGATCCCCGGTATCGGCGAGGCCGGCAGCGTCTGATTTTGCTGGGCCTGGAGGCTGGGGCCATGCCCCGGCGCAAGCCCGGTCGCGCGGAAGATGGCCGCAGCCGGGCGGATATACAAGCCCTGGCACCGGCGGGGGCGGCCGCCAGCGACACGATTCCGCATCCGAGGACAACGGCGATGCTGGTGGTATTTGGCGGCCTGCCGGGAACCGGAAAGACCACGATCGCGCGCGCGGTCGCGGAGCGCTGCCAGGCCACCTATCTCCGTATCGACACGATCGAGATGGCGCTGTGGTCGACGAACGTCGCGGACGATGTCGGTCCGGCCGGCTACGTGATCGCCTATGCCCTCAGCGAAACGAACTTGAAGCTCGGCCAGATCGTCGTCGCCGATGCGGCCAATCCGGTAACCGCCACGCGCACCGCATGGCGCGCTGCGGCGGCATCGGCGTCATCACCGATCCTCGAGGTCGAGATCGTTTGTTCCGACGCCGCCGAGCATCGCCGCCGTGTCGAGAACAGAACCGCCGATATTCCCGGCCTCGTTCCGCCCACTTGGGCCGAAGTCGTCGCGCGCGACTACGAACCGTGGCCGGAGCCGCACCTCGTCATCGATACGGCGCGGCTCCGGCCCGCCGAAGCGGTGGCGACGATCATGGCCGCTATTGCGGAGCGCGCGCCCGGGCGGTTGCGGCCAAGCTGAAGCGCCGCGACGGATCAAACCGGCGCACGTGCCGGAAGCGCAAGGATGCGCGGCTTGTGCGCGATGGCGTCGAGGAAGCGCAGGAAATCGGCGCGAGCGATCGCGGTCGTGGCCGCGTTGGTGAGCGGGTGGAAGTTGAGGACATCGTGCCGCAGCAGCCCCTCGTCGAGCACGAAGCTCACGTGGCCCTCGGCATCGTTGACGAGCCCGAACGGCGTCACCGCGCCCGGCTCGACGCCGAGATAGCGCATCAAGCGCTCGGGCGACCCGAACGAGACGCGCCCTTGCGCGCCCAAGGCGGTGCCGAGCGCCTTCAAATCGATGCCGCGGTCCTCTTCGGCCGTCACCAGCCACATGCGGTCCTTCTTGTCCTTCAAGAACAGGTTCTTGGTGTGCCCGCCGGGCAATTCGCCGCGTAGCGACTTGCTCTGCTCCACCGTGAACAGCGGCGGGTGCCGCACCGTGGCGGTACGGATGCCGAGGGCTTCGAGCTGTGCGAATAGGTCGTCGGGCGAGAGGGGCATGACGATGCCCTATCGCCTTCTGCTGCGCCGCGAAAGTGCCTTGAAAAGAGTCCGTCCGCGGCTAATATCCGCGCCCTTGCCGACGGCCCGCCTTACACGGCGCGCGCGTCAGCCCGCGTGGAGCGCGGGAGTAGCTCAGTGGTAGAGCATCACGTTGCCAACGTGAGGGTCGCGGGTTCAAGTCCCGTCTCCCGCTCCAATCCTTTCGTCCGCTAGCCGGATGCGAGCCTTTTCAACCTGAGGGTCGCGGGTTCACGTCCGTCTCTCTCAATCCAATTCTCCCGTTCGCCGGCCGGATGTAATTCTGATCATGAAACGGCGGGTCCACGACCCGCGCTGCCGATGTTTCGCGGCAGGTTCCAGCCGGTCCGCTACAGCCGATCCGTGCAAATAATTGACAAGACTCGCTTAAATGGATCTGAGCTCGTGGTAAATAATGCGCTAAGATAATCAAAAGAATACCGGGGTTTCTTCAGAAAGCGTGCAAGCAATGGTGAAGGCTAGTCTTGGGGCCGTTTTGGCGGCCCTCATGCTGGGCGGCTGCGTCTATGAGCAAAGCGCTTCGCGCGAGGCGCAAGAAGGGGGTTCACCGGGCCGGCTCGCGCCGCCGCCGCGTCCGGCAGCGAGGACGCCGATGCAGGCGGCACTTCCGCCGCAACCCGATCGCGTCCGCGCCGAGGATCTCTCGCGGCTTTCGCCCGGCACCGGCATCGCAGGCCCCGAGGCCGAGCCCGCGCCGCTCACGCGCCGCACGCCCTATCCATCGCGCATCTACATGCAGGCGGCGTCGTTCGTCACGCGCGCGCAGGCCGAGAGCGCGCGGCGCTCGATCGCGGGGCTCGGTCCCTCGGGCGTCTAAACCGCCTATGTCGACGATCAACTCCGCTACCGCGTGCGCGTCGGACCGCTACGCACCCC
>JBKOUH010000388.1:0-4271 GCA_046723285.1 Pseudomonadota bacterium | reverse complement strand
GCTTGGCGGTGGCGGCGACGCTGTCGGCGGCCGTGAGATCGCTACCCTGGAACCCGCGCACCTTGGCCTCGGCGAGCCGGCAGGTGAGCCACGAATCCTCGCCCGCGCTTTCGGAGATGCGGCCCCAGCGCGGATCGCGCGAGACGTCGAGCATCGGCGCGAAGGTGAGCGTGAGACCGTCGGCGGCCGCCTCGATGGCGGCGATGCGCGCGGTTTTCTCCCATAAGCCGGGATCGAACGCCGCCGCCTCGGCGAGCGGGATCGGGAATACCGTGCGGTGGCCGTGCACGACGTCGAAGCCGAAGAAGAGCGGGATGCCGAGCCGCGTCTCCTCGACCGCCACCTTCTGCACCTGGCGCATCAGCGGCGCGCCGAACAGGTTCAGCATGCTGCCGAGACGGCCCTTCTTGAGCTCGGCCATGTAGTCGGCGGGCATGCCGGGGCCGGTAACGGCGAGATCGGCGGTCAGCATGTTGAGCTGGCCGATCTTCTCGTCGAGCGTCATGGCGCCGAGGAGCGTCTCGATGCGCGCTGTGTGATCTTGTCGTGTCATCCGCCGCCCGCCTCGTTTGAAAACGCGCCTTCGCCGCCGGGGTTCATCACCGCGCTTCGGTGCCTGACAAATATCAATGCGCGCTCGGCCGCTAAAGCCTATTGAGATGCGGCACGCTCGCGGCGCGCGGGCGATTGCCTGCTGCGCCGCCGCTAGTACGGCGGCGATTTTTCGCCAACGCAACGGCGAAAAGCATCAATGGAATCGGCGGTTAAGCTTTACTTCACACCGCTTCCCCAATATAAACGTCAAAGCGACGCTAAGATTCGGGTAATAAAAGCACCGGACGGCGACGTATTTGACAAATAAAAATTGAAGAGAATTCAGGGGGTCCTGTTCTGGTCGTTGCGGCCGGAGCGCTGGCTCTTATTTGAAGGACGAAGTCGAAGAATGGGGTAGCTCGGCGTAGCGCCGTGGACGGGCAACCGCGGCGTGGAACGAACGGGGCAAGACGCGGGGTCATGGCGCAACTGCTGTGCCTGTTGCGCGCGCTTTGCCATTCGCGTTACCGGTCGCGGCTCGGCGCATTCGCCTTGCTGCTGCTGGCCGTCGTCGGCGCCAATACCTACGGACAGATCCGCCTCAACGCCTGGAACGGCTCCTTCTACGACACGCTCGAGCGCCGCTCATGGTGGCTGCTCGGAAGCGAGCTCGGCACCTTCCTCATCATCTGCGGCGGCCTCCTGCTGCTGGTCGTGGCCCAGACCTGGCTGCAGGAGATGATCAAGATTCGTCTCCGCGAGTGGCTGACGCATCATCTGCTCGACGACTGGTTGGCGCCGAAGCGCGCCTATCTGCTTTCGCATGCGGGCGAAGTCGGCGTTAATCCGGACCAGCGCGTCCAGGACGACGCCAAGCATCTGGCCGAGCTCACCGCCTCGCTCGCCTTCGGCCTTCTTCAAGCGACCCTGCTGCTCGTCACCTTCGTCGGCGTGCTCTGGGTGTTGTCGAGCCAGGTCGTGTTCACGCTCAACAAGCAACCGTTCACCGTGCCGGGCTATATGGTCTGGTGCGCGCTGTTCTATGCGGCGGCGGGCTCGTGGCTGACATGGCTCGTCGGGCGCCCGCTCATCCGCTTGAACGCCGAGCGCTGCGCGCGCGAGGCCGATTTTCGCTTTGCGCTGGTGCGCGTTCACGAATCGGCCGAGGCCATCGCCCTCCATCGCGGCGAGCGCGACGAGCGCGAGATCCTGAACGGCAGCGTCACCGGCGTCGTCCATATCGGGCGCGAGATCGCGCGCGGCGTGGCGCGGCTTACCTGGGTCACCTCGGGTTATGGCTGGCTGGCGCTGGTCGTGCCGGTGCTGGTGGCCTCGCCCGGCTATTTCAACGGCGCCATGACCTTGGGCGGCCTCATGATGGTGGTGGGCGCCTTCAACCAGGTGCAGCAATCGCTGCGCTGGTTCGTCGACAATTTCGCCACCATCGCCACCTGGCGCGCGACGCTGCTGCGCGTGATGGCGTTCCGCGACGGGCTCTCGCACCTCGGCGCCGCAGAGCAAGAGGAGGCCGCGGCAAACGAGACACGCATCTCGGTCGGCGCGCATTCAGAAGGCAAGCTTGCGTTCAAGGCATTGAGCCTCGCGCTGCGCGACGGCCGCGCCGAATTCGACGCGCCGGTGGTCGAGATCGAGCGCGGCGAGCGCGTGCTGATCGTGAGCGAGCCCTGCGCCGACAAAGGCAAGCTTTTGCGCGCCATCGCCGGGCTATTGACGCGCGGCGAGGGCACGATCCTGCTGCCGCCCGCGCATGAGGTGATGTTCGTGCCGGCGCGGCCCTACATGCCGCTCACGACGCTGCGCGCGGCCGTCACCTATCCCGACGATGCCGCGAATTTCGCCGACTCGGCGGTATACGCCGCCTTGGAGCGCGTGAGCCTCGAGCATCTCATCCCGCGCCTCGCCGAGCGCGAGCGCTGGGACAAGATCCTGCAAGGCGACGAGCAGCAGAGCGTGGCGCTGGCGCGGCTGATCCTGCACGCGCCGCGCTGGGTGTTCGTCGAGGATACAACGGCGGCGATGAACGAGGAGCACCACTTCCTGCTGCGCAGCATCTTCAGCCGCGAGCTCGCGCACGCGACGCTCGTCAGCTGCACGACCAGCCCGGCGCTCGAGGGCTTCTATACGCGGACGATCGCGCTGCGCGGGCGTAGCGCCGACGTCGAGGACGCGCGCACCAAGCCCGCGGCGCGGCCGGTCGCCTACCCCGCCTCGATCGCGGCCTAACCAGCGCCGCCACGGCGCGGCCCTCTTGCGCGCAATGCGCAAGTGCCGATAACTCCCGGCCATGACCCCTAAAACGCCGCGGCTCGACGATGCCGCGCTGCTCGATGCCGTGCAGCGCCAGACCCTCAAGTATTTCTGGGATTTCGCGCACCCCGCTTCGGGCCTCGCGCGCGAGCGCAGCAACGTGGCGTTCGACTACGGCCTCGAGACCGTCACTTCGGGCGGCTCCGGCTTCGGCGTGATGGCGATCGTGGCCGGCGTCGAGCGCGGCTGGATCGCGCGCCCCGCCGCCGTCAGGCACCTGCTCAAAATGGTGCGCTTCCTCGCCAAGGCCAGTTCGTATCACGGCGTGTTCCCGCACTTCCTCGACGGCGAGACGGGCCGCACGATTCCGTTTTCGCGCAAGGACGACGGCGGCGATCTCGTCGAAACCTCGTTCCTGATGGTGGGGCTGCTCGCCGCACGCCAATATTTCGACGGCGCCGGCGAAGAGAGCGAACTGCGCGGGCGCATTCAGAGCCTCTGGAGCGAGGTCGAGTGGAATTGGCACACGCGCGACGGCGAAGACGTTCTCTATTGGCACTGGAGCCCGAACAACGGCTGGAGCATGAACCACCAGATTCGCGGCTGGAACGAGTGCCTCATCACCTATGTTCTCGCCGCCGCGTCGCCGCGCTATGCGATCGCGCCGTCCGTCTATCACAGCGGCTGGGCGCGCGACGGCGCCATGAAGAATGGAAAAAAGTATTTCGACATCGAGCTGCCACTCGGGCCCGAGGCTGGCGGTCCGTTGTTCTTCGCGCATTATTCCTTCATGGGCCTCGATCCGCACGGGCTCAAGGACCGCTACGCCGATTATTGGGAGCAGAACCGCGCGCACACGCTGATCAACCGCGCGCACTGCCGCGCCAATCCCAACCGCTGCAAGGGCTATGGCGATGCCTGCTGGGGCCTGACCGCGAGCGACAACGACACCGGCTACAGCGCGCACGCGCCCGACAACGACCTCGGCATCATCACGCCGACCGCGGCGCTCGCCTCGATGCCCTATGCGCCGGCGGAGAGCCTCAAGGCGGCGCGGCACTTCTACGACCATCTCGGCGAGAAGATCTGGGGCGATTACGGCTTCAAGGATTCCTTCAGCGAAAGCCGCGATTGGGTGGCGCCTTCCTATCTCGCGATCGATCAGGGGCCGATCGTCGTCATGATCGAGAACCACCGAAGCGGCCTCCTCTGGAAGCTGTTCATGAGCTGCCCCGAGGTGCAAGCCGGCTTGAAGAAGCTCGGCTTCTCGAGTCCGCATTTCGCCGCGTGAGTCGCACGCAATGACGCTGCCGCTTCGGGAATGGATCGAGCGCCAAGCGGCGATCTCGGCCGCGAAGATGGCCGGCGCCATTTCGGCGACCGGGCTCACCTTCCGCCGGCCCGGATTCGGACAGAGCGTGCGGCCGGCCAAAGGCTCGATCCTCGCTTCGCCGACCACCGACCTCGTC
>JBKOUH010000106.1:0-6271 GCA_046723285.1 Pseudomonadota bacterium | reverse complement strand
CGGAAGCTGCGAGGACGAAAGCACGATCGCACCCTCGGCGAGGTGCGGGAAAATGCGCCGCACCGCGTCCATGACGGGGGCGACATCGGCGCGGTCGTCGTCGTCGACCGGCGTGTCGATCGCGATCCAGACGATATCGGCGCCGGCGACGGCTTCCGCCGGCTCGGCGATGAAGCGGTAGGTGCCCGCCGCGCGGCCGGCGCCGATCAGCTCCTCGAGGCCGGGCTCGTAGACCGGCAATTTGCCGGCAAGGAGATCCTGCAAGCGCGCGGGGTCGGGATCGGTGGCGCGCACCGCAAATCCCGCTTCTGCCAGGCAAGCCGCGGTGACGAGGCCCAGGTGCCAGAGCCCGTAGACGCAGATCGACGTCATCGCGCTACCGCCGCGCCAACACGAAGCGATTGGCCTCGAGCCACCGCAGAGTCTTGATCACGGCATCCTCGATCGAAACCTTGGGCCGCCAGCCGAGCGCGCGCATGCGCGCGATGTCAAGAAAAATGAAGGGATTGTCGCCGATCCACCCGCGCGCGCCGCCGCCATAATGGATCACCGGCGCGAGGCCCAGCGCCTGCGTGATCCAGCCCACCGATCGCTTCACGTCGATGTAGGTTTCGTGGCCGAGGTTGAGGATGTTGACCTTGGCGCGCGCCCGCTCCATCGCGAGGAAGATCGCGTCGATGCAGTCCTGGACGTAGAGATAGGATTTCCGCTGCGTGCCGTCGCCCAAGACGGCGAGCTCTTTGGGATTGGCGAGGAGCTTCTTGTAGAAATCGAAGACGTGGCCGTGCGTGTAGCGCTCGCCCAGGATGGAGACGAAGCGGAAGATCCAGCCCTGGAAGCCGAAGCCTTCGCAATAGGCGCTGATCAGCGCCTCGCCGGCGAGCTTCGACGCGGCGTAGAGCGAGGTCTGCACCGGAAACGCCGCATCCTCGGGCGTCGGGAACGTGCCGTGCTCGCCATAGACCGAGCCGGTCGAGGGAAAGACGATGCGCTTGACGCTGTTCGCGCGCATCGCCTCCAGCACGTTGAAGGTCGCGATGGTGTTCTGCTCTAGATCCTTCTCGGGATGCTCGGTGCCGAAGCGCACATCGGCATTGGCCGCCATGTGAAAGACCGCGTCGGCGCCGGCCACGGCCTTGGTCATGCCGGCGCGGTCGAGCGTGTCGCCCTCGATGAAGCGGAAGCGCTCGCTTTTGCGCGCATCGCCGAGGAATTCCAGAAGGCCGGTCGAAAGGTTGTCCCAGCCCACGACCTCGTCGCCGCGCGCGAGCAGGCGATCGACGAGCGTGCTGCCGATGAACCCGGCCGCGCCGGTCACGAAGGCTTTCGCCACGTCGCGGTCTCTCGGCCTATGGCGTCATGGCGCGGCCGCTGGGCGCGCTCAGGCCACGGCGGCGCGCTGGGGCAGCGCGATCGCGTAGGCCGACGCCTGGGCGTCGCGATAGAACATCTCGACCGTTTCGCGGCTGAACTCGGCCAAGTCCTTGCCGACGAATTTCAGCTTGGCGAGCATGTCGGGCGTCATCGTGATGATGTCGGCGCCCGCTTCCTGCGCATGGAAGACGTTGAGCAGCTCGCGCGGGCTCGCCCAGAGCAGCTCGGCCTTGGGGCGGTCCTTCAAGGCAGCCTTGGCCGCGCGCATCAGCGGAATGGGGTCGCGCCCGGTGTCGGCGATGCGGCCGGCGAAGACCGAGACGATCGCCGGCACGTCCGGATTGAGCGCGGCGGCCACGCCCTTCACCTGCTCGACCGTGAACACGGCCGTCACGTTGAGCATCACGCCCCGCTTCGCGAGCTCGCGGATGAGCGGCTCGGCGGAAACGCCCTTGGTGTTCGTGACCGGGATCTTGACGTTCACGTTCGAGCCCCAGCGGCCGATCTCGAGCGCCTGATCGCGCATGCCTTCGAAATCGTCGGCGAACACTTCGAAGCTCACCGGCTTGTCGGTGACGATGCCGAGCACGGCATGCGCGAAAGCGCGGTAATCGGAAACGCCCGCCTTGCGCATCAGTGTCGGGTTGGTGGTGAAGCCCTTGATCAGCGCCTGCGCGCTGAGCTTGGCGATCGCGTCGAGCTCCGCGCCGTCGGCAAAGACCTTGATCGTGAGGTCCGGGGCCTTGGTCATGTGCCGGTATCCCCCTCGTCTAGCGTTGCGGTTCGGTGCTCAAAATCACGCGCACGGCCTCGCCCAAATCGGCCACGACGCGGTCCGGCGGAGTCTTCAGCGCCTCGCGGTAGCCCATCTCGACGAGAAAAGTCCGGCAGCCCGCCGCCTTTCCCGCCTCGACGTCGCGCCAGCGATCGCCCACCATGAAACTGCGGCTCAAGTCGATCTCGTGTTCCCGGGCAGCCGACAATAGCAGACCGGGCTTGGGTTTACGACAGCTGCAGCGATCCTCGTCGGCATGCGGACAGACGTAGATGCCGTCGACCGGCACTTCGGCGCGCAGACGCCGGTGCATCGCGTCGAGCACATCGGGCGCGAGCCGGCCGCGCGCGATCTCGGGCTGATTGGTGACGACGACGACCTTGAGCCCGGCGGCTTTAAGCCGGCGCACGTGATCGCCCGCGCCTTCGGTCAAAACGAAATCGGCGAGCGCGTGCGGACCGTGCGGCAGCCCATCGCGGATGAGCACGCGGTTCAAGACGCCGTCGCGGTCGAGAAAGACGCCCGGCGTCATCGGCGTCTCCGGCCTTGGCCATCGGCGGACACGATCAGGCAGGGGCCGCGGCCTTGGGGCGCGTCATGCCTTCCCATTTGGTTTCCTGAACCATGAGTTCGGGATGACTCACCAGGCCGTGCCAAACCACCGCCTGGAAGGCCTCGGTGTGCGGCGTGACGCGGGCCGCCGCGACGGTCGGGATCACGATCACCTCGTCGCCGACCTTCTTGGTATAGCCGCCATCGCGGCCGACGATGCCGAAGATGCGCATGCCCACGCGCTTGGCCTCGTCGAGCGCGTGCACGAGATTGGCGCTCACATTGCGCTCGGCGCTGCCGCCGCCGACCGAAAGCACCAGCACCGCGTCGGCGGCGCTGGCGCGGCTCGTGCGCAGCCACGCGGCGAAAACGGTCTGCCAGCCTTCGTCGTTGGTGCGCGCTGTGAGCTCGGCGACGTTGTCGGTGGGCGCATAGGCCTCGATGCCGCAGAGCTTCCGGAAATCGTTGACCGCGTGACTGGCGTTCGCCGCGCTGCCGCCGACGCCGAGAACGAAGAGCCGCCCGCCGCGCTCGCGCAGCGCGCGCAATTGACGGGCCAGGCGCTCGAGCGCGGCCGGATCGAGCTGCTGGCAGATGGAGGCCGCCTCGGCCAGGAACGTGCCGAAATGGGATTCGCTCACGCCGCGCCCTCATGCATTGAGTCGGTTCGCGCGAACCGCGTTTTTCACCCCTTAACAGCGCGCCAGGTTGTTGACAAGCGCACGGCCCTGCCGCGGCTCGCCCAGCGACTCGTCGTTTTCGACCACGACGAGCTCGAATTCCCGCTGGGACTCGACCGCAGCGGTGCAATTCGCCACGCGGCGGCTCAATACAGCCTCTCGAATCTCGATCGCATCCAAGACCGCTTCCATAGTGATCCGCATCTCGTCGCGACGCCCGTGCCGCGGCCAATGGCGGCGGCAAGTGTCATGCCGAGCGCGTTCTCCGCGTCGCGCAACGCTTCGGCTTCGATCTCGGCGCTCTCGCCCGGCGCAGGGCCGGCTAGCGCGGCTTACTTGCCGCGCAAGCGCGCCGCGAGCCTTTGCAGCCCTGCAAACGCCTTCGCACCGAAACGGTCGCCGGCGCGGGTGACAGCGGCCGGCGCCGCCTCGGCCGTGCTGCTGTAGCCCGGGGCCGGCGGCCAGGGCGGGGCGAAGGGCGAGATGTGAAACGGCGGTTCCGACGTCTCGCGCCGGCCGGTGAGGTGCGAGCGATACTGCGTCATGCGCGGAAAGGTGCGCATGTGCGTGCGCAGGCCGTGGCGCAGCGTGTCCCATTGGTGCCGGTGCGCGTCGACGAAGGTCGAGTTTCCGCTCGAATGGTAGTGGTGGATGGCCGTCGTCTCCGCCGAAAACGCGAAGTGCGTGCGCTGCGCGAATTGCAGCTCGAAATAGAGATCCTCGCAGGTGTCGGTCTCGGGGTCGGCCAGCGTCTCGGCATCGATCAGGTCGCGGTGCGCGAGCCACGCATTCGACATCACGTACCAGAAGTGCTGGGCCATCTCCTCGGCGTTGTAGAAGCGGTAGTGCTCGAGCACGCGCAGCTCGCCCCGCTCCTCGGCGACGCCGTCGCGCCATTGCGGACGCTCGGGGTAGACCTGGCCGTCGCTGACGATGTAGCTCGACGCATAGGCCAGGCGAATCCGGCCGCGCCAATCGAGATTGTCGTGGTAGCGCAGCGTCTTCACCAGCGTCCGCACGTGATTGGCGAGCAGCTCGTCGTCGTCGTCGAGCAGGCCGAAAAGATCGGTGTCGACCGCCTCCATCCCGCGCACGATCGCCGTCGAGCGCAGCGAGCCGAGCGCTTCGACGATCTTGAATCTCAGCGCCGGCGAATATTTGGCGACGATTTCGTCGAGCCAATCGAAGGTCTTGTGCAGGACGAAGATGACCTGGAGCCGCGGATAGTCCTGCGCCACGAGGCTGTCGAGCGCGCGCTCGAGGAAGGGGCGGCTGCGCCCGCCGGTGCGCACGATGTAGCTCACCGTCGGCATCGTTTCCGGCTGCTCGCCCGGCGCGGGGATGTAGCCCTTGGCCACGAGCGTTTCCTGATGCAGCGCGATGAGGTTCGGGACGAGGCGCTCGAGCGCGAAACGCTCGGCGAAAATTCGGTGCGCGCGGATCACCTTGCGCTGCGCGTCCTCCGGGTTGGCCTTGATCCAGCGGAGATGCTCGATGATCGTACCGTGCGCCTGGTCGATCGTGGCGCCATTGTCGATATAGAGCACGCTGTCGCCGAACGTTTCGTGGAGATAGTCGCAGCGGTTGGCGATAGCCACCGCGCCGCTCGCCACGATCTCGAAGAGCCGCGGCGAGATCAGCCGGTTCAAGTCGTCGCAAGCGTTGAGACAGAGGCCGGCGCCCGCACGGCGATAGGCCGCGGCAATGGCTTCGCCGTCGGTCGCGAGCGGACCGGCATAAGCGCGCGCCAGCCCCCCGGTCCATCGCCCGTCGCGGCCATAAAGGCTGATCGCCCCGTCGCGCGCGAGACGCGCCAAGAGCTTGTCGAACTGGAGGCGCGTCGAATCGGAGGCGACGTAGCAGAGCTTGGGATCGCCGAGATCCGGCAATTCCAGGATCGTCATCGGAAAGGTGCTGCCGAACTGCGCCGTCCCGGTGTCGAGCTTGCGCGCCGAAAAGGTGAGGTCGCCGATGATCCGCTTCAGCACCGGCGAAATCGTCAGATGCCCGTCATAGGTGAGAAGATTGCGCACGAAGCGCGGGATATGCAGGAACTCGTGCAGCGGAAGCGCGATCAGGCCGTAGGTCGGAAATTTCGTGAGCTTCGGGTCCTGGAGCGAAGTCACGAGCACGCAATCGGGCGCAAACGCGTCGATCTTCTCGCTGCGGTCGAAGGTCTCGAATTCGATCCCCATGCGCGCGAAGGCGGTGCGCAGCCGGGCGACGCGCTCCTGCTGGTCCGACCAATGCGCGTACCGGTTCAGCAGCGCGACGCGCCTGAGGCCGGTCTCATCCGCCCGGGCCGAACGCTTCGACGATTCGCTTAACATATGCATGCGGATTGTTCACCTCGCGATACGCCGGAGCCGCCGCCGCGGCCGCGGCCGAGAGGCGGTCGAGGTCGGCGATGGCGTCCCAGAGCGCCTTGCGTATAGCGGTCGCTGTGTGATCGTGGAATAGCGCCGCACCGCCGCCGCGCAGCAGGATCTCGCGGTGCATGTGCGAGCCGGCCGGCAGCACCACGACTTTGCCGGAGCAGACCGCTTGAACGAAGATGGCCGAGGGCATCATTCGGTATTTCTCGGGCCGGTAGGGCATGAGGACGATGTCGGAATTGTCGATCAGCCCCTGCATCTCGGAATCCGAGATGTAGCCCCTGACGATGCCGAGCCGTTCGCTGCCGGCGGCGAATTGGGCGTCGAGCGCGCGCGTGTCGGGGTTCGTGCTGAGATGGAAATCGAAGCGCGCATAGCTGAATTGGCCGAGCGTCGGAAAGATGATGTCGGAGAGCAGAAATGCTCCTTTGTCGATCGCCGTGTGGCCCAGAACCGCGATGCGCACCGTCTTGCCGCCGTTGCGCGGCCTGGACGGCGGCCAATCGGCGCTGCCG
>JBKOUH010000203.1:0-4715 GCA_046723285.1 Pseudomonadota bacterium | reverse complement strand
AGCAGCGGCGCAGCACCAGCGGACAGAAAGACTTCACCGACCGCGTGCTGAAATACGATCCCAAGGCGGCGCCGGCGAAGGGCGACGACAAGAACGCCCGCGACGCGACCGGCGACAAGCCGGTGATCAAACGGCCGGGCGAACTCTAGGAGATCCCATCGCACGTCCGGCGGCGCCGGCCGCGCCGCCGCAATCGAGGGGAACAGCAACGTCGACGACCGCCGGGGAGGGCGAAGGTCGTCGCCCAACGACAACAGTCTACCTCGGAGGTTTTGGACGTGTCCTCATTCGGAAAACTCTGCGCCCGGTCGGCTTTGGCGTTTGCGGCTCTGGCTGCGATTCCCGTCATCGCCGCTTGGCCGCGCCCCGCCGCCGCCGAAGCCGGCAAGGGCGTGTTCCAGCCCGAGACGTTCACGCTCGCCAACGGCCTCCAGGTCGTGGTGGTGACCAACCGGCGCGCGCCGGTCGTGATGCACATGATGTGGTACAAGGCCGGCGCCGCCGACGAGCCGCCCGGCAAGTCCGGCATCGCGCATTTCCTCGAGCATCTGATGTTCAAGGGCACCAAGACGCTGGCGCCGGGCATGTTCTCCAAGATCGTCGCCAACAATGGCGGGCAGGAGAACGCGTTCACGTCGGAGGACTATACCGGCTACTATCAGAGCGTCGCGCGCGACCGGCTCGAGACGGTGATGAAGATCGAGGCCGACCGCATGCTCAACCTCGATCTTCCCGAGAAGGAGGTCGAATCCGAGCGCAAGGTGATCCTGGAAGAGCGCCGGATGCGCACCGAAAACAGCCCCCGCTCCATTCTCTGGGAGCAGGCCAACGCCGCGCTCTATCTCGCCCATCCCTACCGCATCCCGACGATCGGCTGGGAGCACGAGATGAAGCTGCTCTCCAAGACCGACGCGATGGCGTTCTATCGCCGCTGGTACGCGCCCAACAACGCCGTGCTCGTCGTCGCCGGCGACGTGACCGCCGCCGACGTGCGCCCGCTGGCGGAAAAGTATTACGGCGCCGTTCCGCGCCGCGAGGTGCCGGAGCGCGCGCGGCCGCTGGAGCCGCCGCAGCGCGCGGCGCGCCGCGTCGTCTATCGCGACGCGCGTGTCGACCAGCCGAACTGGTCGCGCCTGTTCATCGCGCCGAGCTACCACCAGGGTGAAACCCAGCACGCCTACGCGCTCCAGGTGCTGGAAGAGATCCTGGGCGGCGGCGCGACGAGCCGCCTCTATCAGCAGATCGTGGTCAAGGAGAAGCTCGCCGCCTCCGCCGGCGCCGGCTATTCGGCCTCGCACGTCGATTACGGGAATTTCTACGTCTACGCTTCCCCGCGGACCGGCGTGGAGCTCGACCGCGTCGAGAAGGCGGTCGAGGCCGTGATCGCCGAACTATTGGCGAAGGGCATCACCGCCGAAGAGCTCGCCCATGCCAAGCAGGTGCTGATCGACCGCGCGGCCTTCTCGCACGACAATCTGCGCACCGCGGCGATGTCGTTCGGCGTTGCGCTCACCACCGGACGCACCGTGGGCGACGTCGAGGCCTGGCCCGATCGCATCGCCAAGGTGACGGTCGAAGAGGTGAACGCGGCCGCGCGTCATGTGCTCAAGGATACCGGCTCGGTTACCGCCATCCTCCTCGGCACCGATAAAAAGGCGGCGCGCAAGGCGGAACTGGCGCCCGGCAGCGAGCCGGTCGAGGTGCCCGGGGGGCCCGGCGGGCCGCGCGAAGCCCCTGGCGCCAACGAGCAGAACTGACGGAGCCATTTTTCATGCGTAGGATTTTCGGACTTGCGGCGATCGTGCTGGTCGCCGCCGCTTTCGCTCAGCCTGCTTCCGCCATCGACGTCAAAGTGGTGAAGAGCCCCAAGGGCATCACCGCCTGGCTCGTCGTCGACCGCACCGCGCCGGTGCTGCACATGGCCTTCGCCTTCCGTCCCGGCGCGCTGCGCGATCCGGTCGGCAAGGAGGGTCTGACCAACCTCATGACGACGCTGCTCGACGAGGGCGCCGGCGAACTCGACTCGCTCGCGTTTCAGCGCCGCATGGAAGAGCTGGCGCTCACCTGGTCGATGAATGCCGGCCGCGACACGATCCACGGCAGCGTGCGCACGCTGACGCGACACCAGGGCGAGGTGTTCAAGCTCGTCGGGCTCGCGATGACGCAGCCGCGCTTCGATGCCGAGCCGGTCGAGCGCGCGCGCGCGCAGATCCAGGCTTTTCTCCGCCGCGAGATGACCGATCCCAACACCATCGCCTACCGCACGTGGCTGAAAGGGATGTATCCCGAGCATCCCTACGGGCGCACCGTGGATGGGACGCCCGAGACGATCGCCAAGCTGTCGCGGGACGACCTCATCGCGCTCCACCGCGCCGCGTTCGGCCGCGACAACCTCATCGTCGGCGTCGTCGGCGACATCTCGCCCGAGCAATTGGCGCCGCTGCTCGACGACGCGTTCGGCGGCCTGCCGGAGAAAGCCGGGCCGGTGGACATCAGCGAGGTCACGCCGCACACCACCGGCGCGGTGTCGGTCCAGCGCATGTCGATCCCGCAGAGCGTGGTCATGTTCGGCCACGGCGCGCTGAAGCGCGACGACAAGGACTACTACGCGGCCGTCGTGATGAATCACATCCTCGGCGGCGGCACGTTCTCCTCGCGCCTCTACACCGAGGTGCGCGAGAAGCGCGGCCTCGCCTATTCGGTCTATTCATTCCTCAATCCGTTCGAAAAGGGCCCGCTCTATATGGGCCAGGTTTCGACGGAGAACGGCCACGTCAAGGAATCGATCGACATCATCCGCTCCGAATGGAAGCGCATGGCGGAGGGCGATGTGAACGCCGAGGAAGTGGATAGCGCCAAGACCTACCTCACCGGCTCCTGGGCGCTGCGCTTCGCCTCGGCCAGCGACATCTCGCGCATGCTGGTGAACACTCAGGTGGACGGCAACGGGCCCGACTACTTCACCAAGCGCAACGACTACATCTCCTCCGTGACGCTCGCCGACGTGAAGCGCGTGGCCGCGCGCCTGCTGCATGCGGACAAGCTCACTTTCTTCGTGGTGGGCAATCCCAAGGGCCTCTAATCCGCTGTTGACCCGGCGGCTCGTTCGTTAACATTCTAATCGGCCGAGCGCACTCGGCCGGTCATTGCCGAACTTCGTAGGTGCGGGTCCCCGACCCGGCCTTGGGCCAGCAAAGAATGTTCGAACGCTGTCGCACCTTCGCCGAGCCGGCGGGCGGGCCGAAGACTCGCCCCCTCGCGATCCGCGCACCCATTCCGCCGGTGCCGCGATGAACGGCCTGCCCTATCGCCAGGACATCGGCGGCTGCCTCGCCTGGCGCATCGCCGACGCGGGACTCTCCGAGGCCGATCTCGCCGAAACCGTCGAGGCGCTGCGGCCGGCGGTCCGCCGCGTCGTCGTCGAGCACCGCGCCGGCCTGTTGCCGCAGCTCGCGCTGCCCGAGCGGCGCGACGACATCGCGGCCCTCCAGCGCATCGCGCAACGCTATCGCCGGCTCGAGACCGCGATCGTGCTCGGTATCGGCGGCTCCTCGCTCGGCGGCCAGGCCCTCTGCGCGCTCGTCAAGGGCGGACCGCTGCGCCCGGCGACCACCGGCACCGACGTCGTCTTCCTCGAAAACATCGACCCCGACACGTTCGGCCCCTGGATCGAATTCGCCGAGCGCCAGGACGCCGGGTTCATCGTCATCTCGAAATCCGGCTCGACCGCCGAGACCTTGGCGCAGCTCCTGACCGCCTGGGACCGCATGCGCGCGGCGCTCGGGCCCGAGACCGCGGCCGACCATTTCACGATCATGACCGAGCCCGGCGACAACCCGCTGGCGCGCTTCGCGCGCGGCCACGGCATGCGCCTCGTCGACCACGATCCGAAGCTCGGCGGCCGCTATTCCGTGCTTTCGACCGGCGCGCTACCGGCGATGATCGCGGGGCTCGACGTGACGGCGCTGCGCCTCGGCGCGCAGGAGGTCGTGACCGGCTTCTTGAACGTGCAGAGCCCGGTTGATTGCCCCGCCATCCTCGGCGCCGCGCTCAATCTCGCCTTCGCCAAGCGCGGGCGGCGCATCCACGTGATGTTTCCCTATGCGGATGCGCTCCGGCCCTTCGCGCTTTGGCACGGCCAGCTCTGGGCCGAGAGCCTCGGCAAGGGCGGCCACGGCACGACGCCCGTGGCGGCGCTCGGGCCGGTCGATCAGCACAGCCAGCTGCAGCTTTGGCTCGACGGCCCGCGCGACAAGTTCTTCAGCGTCGTGCAGCTCGAGCGCGCCGGCACCGGCCCGCTCCTCGCCGGCGCCGAGATGGACGAGCGCCTCGCCTATCTCTCCGGCCGCACCATGGGCGATCTCCTCGAGGCCGAGCAGCGCGCCACCGCCGCAACGCTGATGAACAAGCGCTGCCCGGTGCGCGCGTTCCGCCTTCCGCGCCTCGACGAGCGCGCGCTCGGCGCGCTCTTCATGCATTTCATGCTCGAGACCATCGTCGTCGGCTACGCGCTCGGCATCGATCCGTTCGACCAGCCGGCTGTGGAAGACGGCAAGGTGCTGACGCGCAAATACCTATCCGACCTCGGCAAGGGCGGCGTACAATAACCGGATGGATTTCCCGGCACAGGCGCTGAGAAGATCTTTCACCTGCGCCGACCGCGAGACCGTTGCCCAATGACGATCCGCCTGCTCCCGCCCAACCTGGTGAACCGC
>JBKOUH010000029.1:0-3370 GCA_046723285.1 Pseudomonadota bacterium | reverse complement strand
CGACGACGACCTGCTTCAGCGTGTCGACGAGCATGCGCACGTTGACGAACTGGCCGGGCCAGAGCTTCAAATCGGCGTTCGGGAATTCGGCCTTCAATTTCACCGTTCCCGTCACCTGGTCGACCTGATTGTCGAGCACTTGGAGGGCGCCCGTCGCGACCGCGGTCTTGCCGTCGGGGCCGACGACGTCGACCGTCGGCGGCGCCTCCGCCATCGCCTTGGTGATCTGCGCCAATTGCTGCTGGGGCAGCGAGAAGATGACCGAGATCGGCCGCACCTGCGTGATCACCACCATGCCGGTGGCGTCGGCCGCGCGCACGAGATTGCCCTCGTCGACCTGGCGGATGCCGGTGCGTCCGTTGATCGGCGCCCGGATCGTGCAGTATTCGAGATAGGTCTTGGCGCTGGCGATCGCGGCGTCGTCCTGCTGCACCATGGCCAGGCGCTGCGCCACGAGCAGGCGTTGATTGTCGAGCTGCTGGCGCGCGACGTTGTTGCTTTCGGCGAGCTTCATATAGCGATCGAGATCGAGCTTGGCCTGGTCCAGCTGCGATTGGTCCTGCGCCCGCTTGGCGACGGCCTGGTCGAGCTGCGCCTTGTAGATGGCGGGATCGAGCTCGACGAGCACGTCGCCCTTCTGGACGTCCTGGCCTTCCTTGAACGTGATGCGCTGGATCTTGCCGTCGACCTGCGCGCGCACGGTGACCATGTTCAGCGCGCGGATCGAGCCGACGGCATCGAGATAGACCGGAACGTCGGCGCGCTTCGCCGCGGCGACGAGGACGGGCACGGCTTGGCCGTTGCCGCGCGTGCGATTTCCGGCGCGGCGCTCCGGCGATGTCGGCGCATTGAGCGTGACGTACCCAACGGCGGCAATGCCGGCCAAGGCCACCACCGCGGCGCCGATCATCCAAAGCCTTCGGGATATCTTCACCGCTGGACCTCGCGGATGCCGCGCATGCATCGGACCTGCTCCCAGAGCGGATGGCCAGACGCCCCTAAAGCTAACGTCTGGCGGGATATATGCAAATCCAGCTACGGCCGAGCGCCGCACCTTCCGTCGCCGATTCGAGGCCGGCGATCCACCCAAAGTGTCGAAACGTCGGGCGCCAGCCCCGGAACTACGGTAAGCCGGCCCGGAGGTTCCGTCTTATCTCCCTGGAAACACGTCGGTTTCCCGGCCCGAGCCGGCGCGGCAGCCCGCGGCGGACGGACCGCAATCCGCGTTTGACGCGATGCCAGCGGCGCGAGAGCATGCGCGCGTCCGGGAAAAGGGAGCCCCATCATGACCACGCTCCGCGGTGGCCTCATTCAAATGCAGTTGAAGGGCGGCACCAACCTCGCGCCCCAACAGATCCGCGAGGAGATGATCGGCGCGCACCTACCGCTGATCGCCGAGGCCGCCCGGAAGGGCGTGCAGGTTCTCTGCATGCAGGAGGTTTTCACCCAGCCCTATTTCTGTCCGAGCCAGGACGCGAAGTGGTACGCCGCGGTCGAGCGCATCCCCGAGGGACCGACCACCAAGCTGATGCAAGAGCTGGCGAAGAAGCATTCGATGGTGATCGTGGCGCCGATCTACGAGGAGGACATGAACGGCGTCTACTACAACACCGCCGCCGTCATCGACGCCGACGGGACGTATCTCGGCAAGTACAGGAAGACGCACATCCCGCAGGTGGCCGGGTTCTACGAGAAGTTCTTTTTCAAGCCGGGCAACTCGGGCTATCCGGTGTTTCACACGGCTTACTGCAAGCTCGGTGTCTATATCTGCTACGACCGGCACTTCCCCGAGGGCTGGCGCGCGCTGGCGCTGAACGGCGCCGAATACATCGTCAATCCCTCCGCGACGGTCGCGGGCTTGAGCCAATATCTCTGGCAGCTCGAGCAGCCGGCCGCCGCGGTGGCGAATGGAGTCTATGTCGGCGCCTGCAACCGGATCGGCACCGAGGCGCCGTGGAACATCGGCAAGTTCTACGGCTCGAGCTACTTCGTGAACCCGCGCGGCAAGATCATCGCGCAGGCGAGCGAAGACAAGGACGAGCTCGTCACCGGCGACATGGACATGGAGATGGTGCGCGAGGTGCGCAATCTCTGGCAGTTCTTCCGCGACCGCCGGCCCGAGACCTACGGCGATCTGGTCAAGCTCTGAGCAGCAGGAAAACTTGGCCGCACAGGCCAAGACTCGCTATTGTCTTCGCTCGGCGCCGCGGCGCGAGCCAGCGCGCCAGGCGAACGAAGCATCAGGGCGATAATGTCTTCGATCAGTGATATCGCGGCCGGCCGGCTCTCGAGCGAGCAATACGAGCGCAATTTCGACGACATCGAGCCGCCGCTCGAGCGCAAGCACGCGCTGGTGGAGGCGAGCCGCTGCTATTTCTGCCACGACGCACCGTGCATCGAGGCGTGCCCGACCGGCATCGACATCCCGGGCTTCATCCGCAAGATCGCGACCGACAACGTCAAAGGTTCGGCGATCACGATCCTCGAGGAAAACATCATGGGCGGCGCCTGCGCGCGCGTGTGCCCGACCGAAATTTTGTGCGAGCAAGCCTGCGTGCGCACCGCGCAGGAAGGAAAGCCCGTCAACATCGGCGCGCTCCAGCGCTATGCCACGGATTGGCTGTTCGAGCGCGGCCTCCAGCCGTTCAACCGCATGGCGCGGACCGGGAAACGCGTGGCCGTCGTCGGCGGCGGGCCGGCCGGCCTCGCCTGCGCGCATCGCATCTCGATGCTTGGCCACGAGGCGACCGTGTTCGAGGCGCGGGCCAAGGGCGGCGGGCTCAACGAATACGGCGTCGCCGCCTATAAGGTGCCGCACGATTTCGCGCAGCGCGAGGTGGCGTTCATCCTCTCGCTCGGCGGCATCGACCTCCGCTGCGGGAAGGCGCTCGGCCGCGACGTCACGCTCGCGCAGCTGCGCCGCGACTACGATGCGGTGTTCCTCGGCACCGGCCTCGCCGGCGTCAACGCGCTGAAGCTCGAGGGCGAGGCCTTGAAGGGCGTCGAGGACGCCGTCGCCTATATCGAGCGGCTGCGCCAGGCCGGCGACAAATCGAAGCTCGCGGTCGGACGGCGCGTCGTCGTGATCGGCGGCGGCAACACCGCGATCGATATCGCCGTGCAGACGAAGCGCCTCGGCGCCGAGGACGTGACGATGGTCTACCGCCGCGGTCCGGACAACATGAGCGCTACGCGGCACGAGCAGGATTTCGCGCAGACCAACGGCGTGCGCATCAAGCATTGGGCGCGCCCCGCGAAGCTCATCGCCGAGAACGGCGCGCTGAAAGCGGTGGAATTTGAGCGCACCGGCGCGGAGATCGGGCGATTCACGCTCGAGGCCGACATGCTGTTCAAGGCCATCGGGCAGGTG
>JBKOUH010000149.1:0-5658 GCA_046723285.1 Pseudomonadota bacterium | reverse complement strand
GCTCAAGGCCGCGGCGCCGTCAGCGGGCGTGCAACTGTCGCCGTTTCCTGTCGGTGGCCGGGCCGATATCGCGCGGGCCATCGACCGTTTCGCGGCGGAACCCGGCGGCGGCGTGATCGTGCTTCCGGGGCCCGTCGGCGGGAACAATCGCGACCTCATTATCGAACTGGCGACGCGCCACCGCCTGCCGTCGGTCTTCGCGTTTCGATACCACGTCGTGAGCGGCGGATTGATCTCGTACGGCGTCGATAATGTCGAGCTCTATCGGCGCGCCGCGTGGTACGTCGACCGGATTCTGAAAGGCAGCAAGCCGAGCGAGCTGCCGGTGCAGCACGCCTCCAAGTTTCAGCTCGTGATCAATCTTAAGACGGCGTAGGCGTTGGGGCTGACCATTCCGCTGGCACTGCTGACCGGCGCCGACGAAGTGATCGAGTGATCTGCTAAACGCCGAACACGCGCTGAAAGATCGTGTCGACGTGCCGCAGATGGTGCTCGAGGCCGAACAGCGCCTTGATCTCGGCGGCGGCGAGGTGTTTCGCGATGGCCGGATCGCGGGCGAGGAAGTCGGCGAAGCTGCCTCTCCCTTCCCACGCCGCCATCGCGTTGCGCTGCACGGCGGCGTAGGCCTCTTCGCGGCTCATGCCCTTTTGCGTGAGGGCCAACAGCACGCGCTGCGAATTCCAGAGGCCGCCCTGGGCGTCGAGATTGGCGCGCATGCGTTCGGGATAAACGACGAGCTTCTCGACGAGGCCCGCCAGGCGCACCAGCGCGAAATCGAGCGTCACCGTGGCGTCGGGGCCGATGCCGCGCTCGACCGAGGAATGCGAGATGTCGCGCTCGTGCCAGAGCGCCGCGTTCTCGAGCGCGGGAACGACCATGCCGCGCACGAGCCGCGCCAGGCCGGTGAGGTTCTCCGACAGCACCGGGTTGCGCTTGTGCGGCATCGAGGAGCTGCCCTTCTGGCCGGGCGAGAAGAACTCCTCGGCCTCGCGCACTTCCGAGCGCTGCAGGTGCCGGATCTCGATTGCCAGCCGCTCGATGGCGCCGGCGACGACACCCAAGGTCGCGAAAAACATCGCGTGGCGGTCGCGCGCGATCACCTGCGTCGAGATCGTCTCGGGCACCAAGCCGAGCTTTCCGGCGACATAGGCCTCGATGCGCGGATCGACGCTGGCAAATGTGCCGACCGGGCCGGAAATCGCGCACGTCGCGATTTCCTTGCGCGCGGCTTGGAGTCGCGCCCGGCAGCGCGCGAACTCGGCGTAGTAGCCGGCGAGCTTGACGCCGAAGGTCGTGGGCTCGGCATGTATGCCGTGGCTGCGGCCGATCGTCGGCGTCGACTTGTGCTCGAGCGCCCGCCGTTTCAAGGCGGCAAGCACCGCGTCGATGTCCTTGAGCAAGAGGTCGCTGGCCTGAGTCAGCTGCACGGCGAAGCAGGTGTCGAGCACGTCGGACGACGTCATGCCCTGGTGGACGAAGCGCGCTTCGGGCCCCACCTGCTCGGTGAGCTCGGTCAGGAACGCGATCACGTCGTGCTTGACCTCGGCCTCGATCGCGTCGATGCGCGCGATGCGCTCGGGCGTGTAGGGCTTGTCGCCCTTCGTCCGCACTGCCGCGGCCGTGCCCTTCGGCACGATGCCGAGCTCTTCCATCGCCGCCGTGGCGTGCGTCTCGATCTCGAACCAGATGCGGAAACGGTTGGCCGGCTCCCAGATCCGGGCCATGTCGGGGCGGGTGTAGCGGGGGATCATCGTCGGTGCGCGCCAAGCCAAGCTCGGCGCAAGGTATGGACCGCCCACTGCTGCCCGTTCAAGCCTTCGGCGGTATGAGATTCGCTCGCACGCCCGATTGGCCGATCTTATGCACAGACCGACGCGCTACATACCCATGTCGGGCGCGGCGCCGGGGCCTTCCTTCTTCTCCTCGGGGATCTCGGTCATGGTCGCTTCGGTCAGCAGCAGCACGCTCGCGACCGAGACCGCGTTTTCGAGCGCGATGCGCACGACCTTGGTCGGGTCGATGATGCCGGCCTCGACAAGGTCGACATATTCTTTCTTCGCCGCGTCGAAACCGAGATTGCCCTTCTCGGCCAGCATGCGGGCCACGACCACGCCGCCGTCGACCGACGAATTCTCCGCGATCTGCCGCGCCGGCGCTTCGAGCGCGCGCTTCAGAAGCTGGATGCCGGTGCGCTCGTCGCCCTCGGCCTTGGCCTCTTCCTTGGCCACGCCGGTAACGCAGCGCAGCAGCGCGAGTCCGCCACCGGGCACGATGCCCTCGGCGACCGCCGCTTTGGTGGCGCTGATGGCGTCGTCGAGCGCCTCCTTCTTGGCCTTCATCTCGGCTTCGGAGGGCGCGCCGGCGCGGATCACCGCGACGCCGCCAGAGAGCTTGGCGAGGCGCTCCTGCAGCTTCTCCTTGTCGTAGTCGCTCGTCGTCTTCTCGATCTCGTGCTTGATCTGCGTGATGCGGGCGTCGATCGCGGGCTTGGCGCCGGCGCCGCCGATGATCGTGGTATTGTCCTTGTCGATGACGACGCGCCGCGCGCGGCCGAGCTGCGCCAGTGTCGCCGCCTCGAGCTTCAGGCCGAGCTCCTCGGCGATCACCTGGCCGCCGGTCAGCACCGCGATGTCCTGCATCATCGCTTTGCGGCGGTCGCCGAAGCCCGGGGCCTTCACGGCGCAGCTTTTGAGCGCGCCGCGGATCTGGTTGACGATCAGCGTCGCCAGCGCCTCGCCCTCGACATCTTCGGCCACCACGAGAATGGGCCGCGCGGCCTTGGCGACCTGCTCCAGGAGGGGGATCATGTCCTTCAACACCGCGATCTTGCGGTCGCAGAGCAGCACGACCGCATCCTCCATCACCGCCTCCATCTACTCCGCGTCTGTGATGAAATAGGGCGAGAGGAATCCGCGGTCGAACTGCATGCCCTCGACCACTTCGAGCACGGTTTCGGTCGTCTTCGCCTCTTCGACCGTGATGACACCCTCGCCGCCGACTTTTTCCATCGCCTCGGCGACGAGCTCGCCGACGACCGGATCGTTGTGCGCGGCCAGGGCGGCCACCTGCGCCTTCTCCTTACGCGTCTTCACCGGCCGCGACATCGCTTTCAACGCATCGATCGCGGCCTTGGCGCCGCGCTCGAGGCCGCGCTTCAAGTCGATGGCGCTGGCGCCGGCGACGACGTTGCGCACGCCGTCCGCGAACATTGCATAGGCGAGGACGGTCGAGGTGCTGGTCCCGTCGCCGACGACGTCGCCGGTCCTCTCCGCGGCCTGGCGCATCATCTGGGCGCCGAGATTTTCCTCGGCGTCCTTCAAATCGACTTCCTTGGCGATGGTGACGCCGTCGTTGCACACCAGCGGCGCACCCCAGCGGCGCTGAATGAGCACCGATTTCGACTTGGGGCCGAGCGTCACGCGCACGGCATCGGCGAGTTGGGCGGCGCCACGCAAGATCTTCTCGCGCGCGGCGGAGCGGAACATGATCTGCTTGTGCGCCAAGAGAGCCTCCTCGAACTAGGCAAGGCGGCTGGCCCGGGGCCACGCCGCGGCCGGAACCTACCGGCGCCGCGCGGGTCGGGCGTTGATCTCGGTCAAGTCGTCCCGGTCACGTCTTTCCCTTGGCGATGCGCCGGCCGAACAGGACGATCGCCGCGATCGGCACGACGAAATTGATCACGATCACCGTGATCAGCAGCCAGCCCAGCACCTCGTATTTGGCGCGGTCGATGCGGAAGATCTCGTTCAAGTATTTCGTCTGCAACGTACCGGCGGTGAGCGCGAGGTTGAGCAGGGAGGCCATCAGCGCGAACCAGGTGGCGCGCTTGCCCGGCGGCGCATAGATCGCGATGAGAGTCAGCAGCGGGATCATCGAGAGCTGCGCGAACGGCGATTCCGCCGCGGTGTCGATGATGGCGATGGTCTCGGCGCCGAAGCCGAAGACGCGCTCGGTCCAGAGGTCGAGGCGGTAGTAGAGCGCGAGGTTGGGAAACGAGAGGAGCGTGTAGATCACCGTCAGCCACAGCAGCGTCCACGCGACCGGGCGCTTGGCGATGGTGTCGGCCAGCATCCAGATGCCGACGATGCCGAGCGTGCTCGAGATCTGCCCGAGCACGCCGAAGAACTGCTCGTCGAACTTCAAGATGTCGATCTCGAACCAGCGGATGCCCTCGCCGGTCGAGGGCGTGGCGCGGAACGCGAAGATGATGATCGTGGCGTAGAGGATTTGCAGGCGCGTATTGCGGTCGATCTCGGCCGTCACCATTACGAGCAGCGTGCAGATCACGCCCATCGAGATGAGGAACACGATCTCCTGGCCGAACGGAACCTTCAGCACGCCGAGCGCCACCACGACGGCGCCGAAGGCGAGCCCGCCGCCGAGCACGCGCCAATCGATGGGCGCGCGTTCGCTGGTCTCGAGCCGCACGAGGACAACGCCGGTGACGGAGATGACGGGCACGGCGAGCGCGAGGAGGAATACGTGCTCGTAGGGCATCACCGAGGCGAGATATCCGCCGAGCCCGGCCGTGGCGAAGAGGCCGAGCGAGAGGGCCAAGCGCCCCAGCACCTGGATCATCGCGAGCTCGGCGTTGATCTCGGCCTCGGGCCGGGGATGGCCGGCGGCGTCGCGGCGGTCGACGACCTCGGTCGACATCGCATCGGCGACGACGTCCTGCAGCACGACGCCGAGCGTCATAGCGAGCGAGGCCATCACATAGAGGGCCTCGGGGCTGGCGAAGGTGAGCCACTTGCCGGCGGCGCCCGCCAGCATCAAGAGCCCGCCGGCCAGCAGCAGGGCGCCTATGTAGACATAGGCCTTGCGCCGCGAGCCCAGGATCGGGATGCAGTCGACGAATTGGCCGAAGACCATCTTGATCGTCCACGGCACGCTGAGCCACACGGCGATGGCGGCCAGCTCGGCGGGCGTCAGCGTCAATGATTGCCGGATCCAGAAGGTCACCGCCGTCGCGATCAACGTCGCGTAGACGCCGTAGGCGAAATAGACCATCAGCAGCGGCACGTAGCGCCAGCGCATCGCGCGCACCGGCGTGATCACCGCCTCCTTGAGCCGTTCGGCCAAAGAGGGCGCGGCGGCGGTCGCGGCGGCGGCTGTGCTCATGGCTTCACCGGGAGCGCTGCGCGGCCCGCGAATCGCGCGGCGGGGCCGAGCGCTTCCTCGATGCGCAGTACTTCGTTCCATTTCGCCATGCGCTCGGAGCGCGCGAACGAGCCGACTTTCAACTGGCCGGCGCGCCAGCCGACCGCGAGATGGGCGATGGTCATGTCCTCGGTTTCGCCCGACCGCGCCGAGACGATGGTACCCCAGCCGGCCGCCTTGCCCGCATCGAGCGCGGCCTTGGCTTCGGTGAGCGTGCCGGCCTGGTTGGGCTTGACCAGCACCGCGTTGCAGGCGCCGCGCGCGGCGGCTTGTTTCACGCGCGCGGCATCGGTCACGAGAAAATCGTCGCCGATGATCTGCACGCGGTGGCCCGCTTCCTTGGTGAACGCGATGAGCCCGGCCTCGTCGTCTTCGGCGAGCGGGTCCTCGATCGAGGCGATGGGATAGCGCCCGATCCAGTCGAGCATCAGCCGGATCATCGCGTCGCTGTCGAGGGCCTTGCCGTCGCGCTTCAGATGGTACCGGCCGTTGCGACGG
>JBKOUH010000011.1:0-3900 GCA_046723285.1 Pseudomonadota bacterium | reverse complement strand
TGCTCAAGCCGCGCCCCTCTCTCAGGCAAGCGCGCGGCCGAGCGCGTCGGCGAGATCGGTACGCTCCCACGAGAAGCCGCCGTCACTCTCGGGCTTGCGCCCGAAATGGCCGTAGGCCGCCGTGCGCGCATAGATCGGCCGGTTCAGGCCGAGCTTGGTGCGGATGCCGCGCGGCGAGAGATCCATGAGCTCGGGCAGCGTCTTCGCGAGCCGAATCTCGTCGACCTTCGCCGTGCCGCCGGTGTCGACATAGATCGAAAGCGGTTTCGCCACGCCGATCGCATAGGAAAGCTGGATCAGGCAGCGATCCGCGAGGCCTGCGGCGACGACGTTCTTCGCGAGATAGCGCGCGGCATAGGCCGCCGAACGGTCGACCTTCGAAGGGTCCTTGCCCGAAAAGGCGCCGCCGCCATGCGGCGCTGCGCCGCCGTAAGTGTCGACGATGATCTTGCGGCCGGTGAGGCCGGCGTCGCCATCGGGGCCGCCGACCACGAAACGCCCGGTCGGGTTCACGTAGAACTGGTCCTCGGCGCACATCCAGCCCTGGGGCAGCGTCTTCAGCACGTGCGGGCGCACGATCTCGCGCACTTCGTCCTGATCGATATCGCCGCTGTGCTGCGTCGAGACCACGACCGACGTCGCGCGCACCGGCTTGCCGTTCACGTATTCGAGGCTCACCTGGCTCTTGGCATCGGGGCCCAGTTGCGGCGTGCGGCCGGAGCGGCGCGCCTCGGAAAGCGATTGCAGGATCGCGTGCGCGTAATAGATCGGCGCCGGCATCAGCTCGGGCGTCTCGCGGCAAGCATAGCCGAACATGATGCCCTGGTCGCCGGCGCCCTCGTCCTTGTTGCCCGTGGCCTCGACGCCCATCGCGATATCGGGCGACTGCTCGTGGAGATGCACCTCGATATTGGCGCGGTCCCAGTGGAAGCCGTCCTGCTCATAGCCGATGTCGCGGATGGCCTCGCGCACCAGCGAGACGAGTTCGCCCTCGCCGAGATCGACGCGGCCCCGCACTTCGCCGGCGAGCACGACGCGGTTCGTGGTGGCGAGCGTCTCGCACGCGACCTTGGCGGCGGGATCTTCGCGGAGGTAGCGGTCGACGATCGTGTCCGAGATGCGGTCGCACACCTTGTCGGGATGGCCCTCGGAGACGGATTCGCTGGTGAAAACGTAATTGCCGTTGCGCTGCATGGAATATTCCCGATGTGAGAAAGGGAAAGGGAGCGGGCACCGCCGGGACGCCCGCGCGTGAAACAATCGCGCTCAGTCGCGCTTGCGCGAAATCACGAAGGATTCGTCGTGGAACCAGAGCCCGCCGTGCTTCTGCAGCACCTCGCGCGTGGCATCGAGATAGGCGCGGTCGCCGACCGTGCCCTCGAGCCGCTGGTCCTCGATCTGCGCCACGTAGATCGCCGCGTTCCACGCCGCGAACAGCGTCGAGGTGCCGATCGAGGAGCTGATCTCGTTCGGCAGCGTGTGCATGTCGTAGCGGAAGATCGAGCGGTCGTCGGCATAGGCGTTGAAGTTGAAGTCGCGCGCGGCGGCGCCCAACTCGTTCTTCGTCGCCTTCAGCAGATCGTGGCGGTCGGTCGTGAACGGGTTCTCGCCCGGCCAGACGCGCTGGATGATCTCGAGCCCGGGATCGCGCCCCGCGGAGTGAATGCCGATCAGCCGGCCGCCCGGCGCGAGGCTGCGCGTCAGCGGCGCCAGCACTTTCTGCGCCTTGAACTCGACCGGCGCCCGCGCGCGATAGGGCTGCGAGGCCATGACGAGATCGTATTCGGCGCGGCCGTGACCGCGGCGCGGGATCGTGTTGTCGAGCAGGAATTTGTGATCGGCGCGGTAGATGACGAGCACCACCGGCTTTTCGTAGATCGGATTGCCGCTCTTGGCGCTGACGCGCGCCTTCCAATTGTCGGCGAGGAAGGGCTGGAGGGCCGTGATCTGCCGCTCGAATTCGTGCGAGCTGGTGCCCGAGAGCGCCAGCTCGTGCCACACGAGGCTGGTCGCGGCCGCCACCGAGTTGGGCGTGAGCCACGGCGCCTCGGCGTAATACATGTTCGTCATCACCAGCACCGAGGCCGGGTGCTCGTAGAAGCGGTCGGGCATCTTCTCGAGCGCCAGGCGCACGTCCTCGAGGCTGATCTCCTTGCCGACGATGTAGAACGGCATCGCAGGATAGCGGTCGTGCAGCGCGCGCATCACGCGCGTCAGCACCGTGCCGTCGCCGACGCCGGCGTCGAACAGGCGCACGGCCGGCGGGCGCGGATGGATGTTGCCGAGTTCGAGGCTCACCCGGTCGGCGATCATCCACTTCTCGGAGCACGTGTTGACGAAGAGGAGGTATTTCTGCCGGTTGTCGAAGAAGCGGAAATTCTTGTCCTGCTCGCCGCCGGCTTTGGGCGGCGGGCTGCCGCCGCCAAGCGCGGGAGAGGGCGCTGCGCCGGGGGCGGCGCCCAAGCGGCGCTCCAGGATCACGCTCGATCCGTTCGAGCCGGGCGGATGGGCCGAGATGAAGTCGCGGATGCGGTTGGCGGTCTCGATCGTGATGCGGCCGCCGAAGCGGAGCCGGCTCACGAGCTTGCCGTCGTTGACCGCGCGGCGGCCGAACGTCGATTCGGCGATCCGCGTGGCGCGGCAAAAGTCGGAAATCTCGCGCAGCAATTCTTCGGCGTTCATCGTGCAATCCTCCCTAAAGGACCGGTCGGCGCCCTTTCGCGGGCCGGAGGTGCGGGCGGCCGATTGGCGTCGATTCGAATACGCCGAGGGCCACGGGTCAACCATATAGATTCCCACAAAATAGTTGGGAACAAAGATGGGCCCAATCCCTAAAATATATCATTTTCATTATATTAGTATTGGGCAGAAATGCCACATCTAGAGCCCTTGCTAGTGGATCGGCAAAAATCAGGCAGATATATGGGCAAATCTTGGGAACGCAGGGGGCCAGCGCCGGCCTGCGGGTCGCGCGCTTGTCATTGGCGCGCGAGGGCCGATCTCGGGCATGGGTGGGTGTCCGGTCGCGACGCCGCGTAGCGCGCGCCGGCTGTGGAGGTTGGAAGATGATACGGAAAATCCTGTTCGCGATCGCCCTGGCGCTGGCACCCGCGGTCGCTTCGGGCGAGCAATTGCCGCCGCCCAACGGAAAGGTGGTGGCGATGGCCACCTTCGCCGGCGGCTGCTTCTGGTGCATGGAGCCGCCGTTCGACAAGATCCCCGGCGTGATCTCGACGACCTCCGGCTACACCGGCGGCAAGACCGAAAATCCCACCTATGAACAAGTCTCGTCGGGCGGCACCGGCCACGCCGAGGCGGTGCAGGTGATCTACGATCCGGCCAAGGTCACCTACGCGCAGCTTCTCGCGGTCTTTTGGCGGAACATCGATCCGCACGATGCCGGCGGCCAATTTTGCGATCGCGGCACGCAATACCGCACGGCCATCTTCGTGCACAACGACGCGCAGCGGAAAGAGGCCGAGGAGTCGAAGCGCGCGCTCGAGGCCAGCGGGCGCTTGAAGCAGCCGATCGTCACCGCGATCGTGACGGCCACGCGCTTCTACCCGGCCGAGGACTATCACCAGGAGTACTATCGGAAGAATCCGGTGCGCTACAAATTTTACCGCGCTAATTGCGGCCGTGACGCGCGCTTGCGCGAAGTGTGGGGCGCCGAGGCGGGGCACTGAGCGGCGCTGGTCGGGCCAGAGAAGGGGGTGTGATCGACTTCATGAACCGCAGGTGAACGGCTTCACTGCGGAGGGGGGCGGGTTTGGGCATAGTCCGCGTCAGATGGGGCGACGGACAACGCCCCGAGAGATCAAGCCCGAACCCGAGGACCAAGCCATGAAGACCCTTCTCACGCTCACCGCCGCGATCGCGCTCTCGATCGGCCTTGCCGGC
>JBKOUH010000087.1:0-4706 GCA_046723285.1 Pseudomonadota bacterium | reverse complement strand
GATCTACGCCATTTATCAAATCATGACCCGCTCGCTGAGCCGGTCCGAGCACACGATGACGACTTTTTTCTACACCGCCTCGGTCGGCGCGGTGGCGATGGCCGCGGTGGCGCCGTTCTTCTGGCAGACGCCGACCCTGGTCGACGCGATCCTCATATGCGTCCCGGGTATCTTCGGCGGCACCGGGCATCTTCTGCTCATCATGGCGTTTGCCCGCTCCGAGGCGTCGCTGCTGGCGCCTTACTTCTATACCGCCATTCTCTGGGCCACGATCCTGGGCTGGGCGATCTTCGACGAGGTGCCCGATGTCTTCACCTTCGTCGGCGCGGGCCTGATCGTCACGGCCGGCCTCTATGTCTGGCACCGCGAGCGACGCATCGCGAAAATCCGGGGACAAGTGCGCGCTTGATCGCCGCAGGCCTTGCCGACGGTAGGGGACCCTACCTATAGTGCTGCTTTAATGTCGCCGATTGTTCGACCCGGATTTCCCGTTCCCCCCGCGCCCGCGGTGCCGTTCCGGCATCGCCACCTTCTCGGCATTGAAGGCCTCGCGGCGGCGGAAATCACCGAAATCCTCGATATCGCCGAGCAGTACGTCGAGCTGAACCGCCGCGGCGGCGCCAAGAGCGCGCTGTTGCGCGGGCGCACGATGGTGAACCTCTTCTTCGAGAGCTCGACGCGCACGCGCACCTCGTTCGAGCTGGCCGGCAAGCGCTTGGGCGCCGACGTGATCAACATGTCGTCCGACGGCAGCTCGGTGAAGAAGGGCGAGACCCTGCTCGACACTGCGATCACGCTCAACGCGATGCACGTCGACGTGCTCGTCGTGCGCCATCCCGAGAGCGGCGCGGTGAAGCTGCTGTCGGACAAGGTGAACTGCGTCGTCATGAACGGCGGCGACGGCCAGCACGAGCATCCCACACAGGCGCTCCTCGACGCGCTCACGATCCGGCGGCGGAAGGGCCGCCTCCAGGGCCTTGTCGTCACGATCTGCGGCGACGTGCTGCACAGCCGCGTCGCGCGCTCCAACATCCATCTCTTGAACACGATGGGCGCGCGCGTGCGCGTGGTGGCGCCGCCGACGCTCTTGCCGGGCGCCATCGAGCGCATGGGCGTCGAGGCGCACAGCGACATGAGGAAGGGCCTCGCCGGCGCCGATATCGTAATGATGCTGCGCCTGCAGAACGAGCGCATGCAGGGCCGCTACGTGCCCTCGACGCGCGAATATTTCCGCTTCTTCGGCCTCGACTACGACAAGCTCGGCGCGGCCAAGCCCGACGCGCTCATCATGCATCCCGGGCCGATGAACCGCGGCGTCGAAATCGACAGCGAAGTGGCCGACGATTTCGGCCGCAGCGTGATCCAGGAGCAGGTCGAGATGGGCGTCGCCGTGCGCATGGCGTGCCTCGACATCCTGACGCGCGCGCTCCGCTCCAACGCGCCGGCAATCGAGGTGACCAACTGATGCCCGGCACCAATGGCCGCGGCAGCACCGTCGTCTACATCAACGCCCGTATTGTCGATCCCGCCTCCGCCACGGATTTGAAGGGCGCGCTCGTCACCGAAGGCGGGATCATCCGCGATTTCGGACCGGCCCTCTTCAAGGACGCGCCGCCCTTCGATTGCGAGATCGTCGATTGCGAAGGGAAAGTCCTCGCACCCGGCCTCGTCGACATGCGTGTCCAGCTCCGCGAGCCCGGCGAGGAGCATAAGGAGACGATCGCGACCGCGGCCGATGCCGCCTCGGCCGGCGGCGTCACCGCGATGGTGTGCATGCCCAACACCGATCCGGTCATCGACGATGTCTCAGGCGTCGAGTTCATCGCGCGGCGCGCGCGCGAGGTGCGCGGCACCAAGGTGTTCTGCTACGCCGCCGCGACGCAGGGCCTCGAGGGCAAGGAGCTGGCCGAGATGGGCCTCCTCGCCGAGATGGGCGCGCTCGGCTTCACCGACGGCCCGCGCGCCGTCGGCGAGGCGCAGGTGATGCGCCGCGTGCTTTCCTATTCGCGCGCGTTCGATGCGCTGATTCTCCAGCACCCCGAGGAGCCGACCTTGGCCAAGGGCGGCGCCATGAACGAGGGCGAGACCTCGATGCGGCTCGGCCTGCCCGGCATCCCGGCCATGGCCGAGGTGATGATGATCGAGCGCGATCTTCGCCTCGTGGAGCTCACCGGCGCGCGGTTTCACATCATGCACGTCTCGACCGCCGACGGCATCGACGCGATCCGCCGCGCCAAGAAGAGAGGCCTCGCCGTCACCTGCGACACCGCCCCGCCCTATTTCACGCTGACCGAGATCGACATCGGCGAATACCGCACCTTCTGCAAGATCTCGCCGCCGCTGCGCACCGAGCGCGACCGCGACGCCGTCGTCGCGGGCCTCGCCGACGGCACGATCGACGCCATCACCAGCGATCACGCGCCGCAGGACCAGGAAACGAAGCGCGTGCCGTTCGCGCAGGCGGAGAATGGCGTCGTCGGCCTCGAGACGCTGCTGCCCTTGGCGCTGGCGCTGCACCACAAGGGTAAGCTCTCGCTCGTCGAGGTGCTGAAGAAGCTCACCAGCGCGCCGGCCGCGATCCTGCGCCTGCCGTTCGGCCGCATCGCCAAGGGTGCGCCCGCCGATCTCGTGCTGTTCGATCCCGACCGGCCGTGGATCGTCGACGCCAAGCGCTTCCGGAGCAAATCCAAGAACTCTCCGTTCGACGAAATGCCGGTCATGGGCAAGGTTCTAAGGACGGTCGTGGCCGGCCGCACTCTCTACGACGCCCAAGCCGCCTGAGCCGCGTCATGGCCGCCAACGACCGGCTCGGCAATCTGCCGGAGCGGCTGGGTCCGGTCGCGACGCGGCTCATCGACTATTGGCTAACGCTGCCGAAAAACGGCCTGGTCCCGGCGCGCGCCGCTCTCGATCCGCTGGCGATCCGCGAAATCCTGCCACTGTTCTTGCTGTGGGAGCTCTATCGCGGCTACGACGCCAAGTGGCGCCTCGTCGGCTCGGGCATCCGCGAGTGGTTCGGCCGCGAGCTTACCGGCCGCGACGTTCTCGAAATGCACGACGAAGCCGCGCGTCCCAAGGCCGTCGCCGCCGGGCTCGCGATGGCCGCCCAACCCTGCGCCTCATGGGGACTGATGACGCTGCATTCGCCGCAAGGCTACGATTTCCTCGTCGAGGTCGTGGCGCTTCCGTTGCGCGATGCCGAGGGAAAGATCAATTTGTTCGCCAACGCGATGGAGCGGGTGCAGGACCGGGGGTTCTTCGACGCCATGGCCGCCGCCGGCGCGCGCATGGTGAACTTCGTCGAGCACCGCTTCATCGACATCGGCGCGGGCCTGCCGGTCTTCCCGCGCCGCAAGGAATAGGATCGGGAACGAGATGTCGGCGGCGAAGTTCGCGGGACTTGGGAATCTGCCGGAAACGATCGGCCCGATGGCGGCCGAATACGCCGCCTATTGGCTCTCGCTGCCCATGATCGACGGCGTGCCGATGAAACGCGCGCTCGATCCGGGCGCGATGCGCAATTTCGTCGCCAGCTTCGTCATGGTCGAGCGCCACGATCCCAGGAGGTTCACCTGGCGGCTCGCCGGCTCGGCGATCCGCGAGATCTCGGGCATCGAGCTCACCGGCACCGACGCGCTCGCGGTGCGCGACGACGAACAGCGCGAGAAGGGCATCGCTGCCTACAACGCGATGCTCGACACGCCCTGCGGCGCCTGGGGCATCATCATTCTCCTCTCCGCGGCCGGCAACCAGATGCCGACCGAGGCGATGGTGTTTCCGTTGCGCGCCGACGACGGATCGATCCGCTTCCTCGCCAACTCCGTGGAGCCCCGCACGCCGCGGCTCGAGCCGGGCGTGATCGAGCCGGTGGAGATGAAGCTGCTCTCGTGGGCCGAGCACCGCTTCATCGACATCGGCTTCGGGCTGCCCAAGCTGCCGCGCCGCCCGCGCTGACGGCGCTCCATGCCCGACCCCTTCTTCTGGTCGCAGATCCTTCCCTATCTCGCGGGCGCTTTTGCGTTCGGCTATCTCTTCGGCTCGATCCCGTTCGGTTTCGTGCTGACGCGCTTGGCCGGGCTTGGCGATATCCGCAACGTCGGCTCGGGCAATATCGGCGCCACGAACGTGTTGCGCACGGGGCGGAAGGGCCTGGCACTCGCGACGCTGTTGTTGGATGGCGCCAAGGGCGCCGTGGCGCTGCTGCTGGTCAACCGATTCTATACCGAGGACATGGCGCTGGCCGCCGGCATCGGCGCGATGCTCGGCCACGTTTTTCCGGTTTGGCTGGGCTTCAAGGGCGGTAAAGGAGTCGCGACCGCGCTCGGCCTGCTACTCGCCGCGGCATGGCCGATCGGGGCCCTCGCCTGCCTCACCTGGCTCGCCGTGGCCGCGCTCTTCCGCTTCTCCTCGCTCGCGGCGCTCGCCGCGATCGCGCTGGCGCCGCTGTATGCATGGGCCGCCGACCGCCTGCTGTGGCCGCTCTGGGGCAGCGCCGTCGTCTACGCGCAGGTGGTGAAGTTCGCGCTCGTGGTCGCGATCCTGGTCTGGCTCCGCCACGCCGGAAACATCCGCCGCTTGCTGAGCGGCACCGAGCCGAAGATCAGGCAGAAGAAAACCGAAGGTGCGTGACGCACGAAGGTGCCGACGCAGGAGATGCTGATGCTGTTCATGGTGGTCGAAAAATTTCGCGACCAGAACGCCAAGGC
>JBKOUH010000271.1:0-3815 GCA_046723285.1 Pseudomonadota bacterium | reverse complement strand
GGGCCGAGCCCAGGATGTGGCCGGCGGGCACGAAGCGCACGCGCACCTCGCCGATCGTCAGCGCTTCGTGATAGGCGACGGGCTGCAGCGCGCCGGCCTCGGGCCCGAAGCGCAGGCGCATGATGGCGGCCGTCTGCGGCGTCGCCAGCACGGCGGTATGGCCGCGGCGTGCGTGGTCGCCATGGCCGTGCGTGATCAGCGCGCGCGCGACCGGCCGCCCCGGATCGACATGGAAGCCGCCCGGACGGCAATAAAGGCCCGCCTCGGTCACCGCGAGCCAATCGCGCGGCGAACCCGCGCCCTTGACCTGCTGTTGCATCGAACGGATATGGTGCCCCGGCCGGCCGCGCGCCACCAGGGCCGCGCCGGGAACGCATGTCCGCCCGCCAAAGCCTCACGCTGCCGAAGCAGTTCGCCGATTGGTTCGGGCGACGCGGCTGGCAGCCCCATCCGCATCAGCTCGCCATGCTGCGCGCGGCCGAGCAGCGCCGCCACGCGCTGCTGGTGGCGCCGACCGGTGGCGGCAAGACCTTGGCCGGCTTTCTGCCGACCCTCATCGAGCTCGCCGAGCGGCCGGCGCGCGACCGCCCTCCGGGCGGCCTCCACACGCTCTATGTTTCGCCGCTGAAGGCGCTCGCGGCCGACATCGCGCGCAACCTCGAAACGCCGATCGCTGAAATGGCGCTGCGCATCCGCTGCGAGACGCGCACCGGCGACACCTCGCAGGCGCGCCGCGCCCGCCAGCGCCATTCGCCCCCGCACATCCTGCTGACGACGCCCGAATCGCTCTCGCTGCTGCTCTCGTTCCCCGAAGCCGAGACCATGTTCGCGACGCTGCGCGCCGTCGTCGTCGACGAGCTGCACGCGCTGGCGCCGACCAAGCGCGGCGATCTGCTCACATTGGCGCTTTCACGGCTCACGGCGCTGGCGCCCGGCCATCGCCGCGCCGGGCTTTCGGCCACCGTGCCGGACGAGGACGGTCATCGGCGCTGGCTCGCGCCCGGCGGCGATGCGGCGGCGGTGACGCTGGTGCGCGGCGCGCCGGGTCCCGAGCCCGAGATTTCGATCCTCGAACCCGCGGCGCGCATCCCGTGGTCGGGCCACATGGCCCTGCACGCGCTGCCCGACATCTACGCGGCGATCCGCCGGCACCGGACGACGCTGGTCTTCGTCAACACGCGCGCGCAGGCCGAGCTGGTGTTCCAGGGCCTCTGGCGCCTCAACGAAGACAAGCTCGCGATCGCGCTGCATCACGGCAGCCTCGAGAAGGCCCAGCGCCTGCGCGTCGAGGCGGCGATGGTCGCGGGCAAGCTTCGCGCCATCGTCTGCACGTCCTCGCTCGATCTCGGCATCGATTGGGGCGACGTCGATCTCGTGATCCAGATGGGCGCGCCCAAGGGGGCGAGCCGCCTCATCCAGCGCATCGGCCGCGCCAATCACCGCTACGACGAACCCTCGAAGGCGCTGCTCGTGCCCGGCAACCGCTTCGAATACCTGGAATGCCAGGCCGCGGCGGAAGCCGTGCATGCCGGCGAGCTCGACGGCGATCCGCTGCGCGCGGGCGGGCTCGACGTGCTGGCGCAGCACATCGTCAGCACCGGCTGCGGCGCCCCGGTCGAACGCGATGCGCTGTTCGCGCAGGTCTCGAGCGCCGGACCTTACACGGCGCTTGCGCGCGAGACCTTCGACAGGGTGTTCGATTTCGTCGCCACCGGCGGCTACGCGCTCGGCGCCTATGAGCGCTACCGGCGCCTCGCACAAGGCGAGGACGGGCGCTGGCGCATCGCCAGCGAACGCCTGGCGCGGCAATACCGCATGAACGCCGGCGTCATCGTCGAGGCGCCGACGCTCAAGGTGCGCATGACCAATGGCCGCCGCCTCGGCCAGGTCGAGGAATATTTCGCGATGGGGCTGGTGCCGGGCGATACGTTCCTGTTCGCCGGCCGCCTGCTGCGCTTCGAAGGCATTCGCGAGCTCGATCTCGTCGTCTCGCGCGCCAAGGGCGGCGGCCCGCCGAAGATCCCCGCCTATGAAGGCGGACGCATGCCGCTCACGACGCATCTCGCGGCGCGCGTGCGCGGCACGCTCGACGCGCCGCGCCGCTGGCAGGGCTATCCGGCGCCGGTGCGCGAGTGGCTCGCGGCGCAGCGCCAGCGCTCGGTGCTGCCCGGCGGCGAGGGCCTGCTGGTCGAGACGTTTCCGCGCGGCGAGAAGAAGCAGCGCCGCCATTTCCTGGTCGCCTATTGCTTCGAGGGCCGCAACGCGCACCAGACGCTCGGCATGCTGCTGACGAAGCGGATGGAGCGCGCCGGCCTGCATCCGCTCGGCTTCGTCGCGACCGATTATGTGATCGCGATCTGGTCGCTCGAACCCGCCACGGACATGGACGCGCTGTTCGACCAAGACATGCTCGGCGACGATCTCGAGGCGTGGATGGCGGAATCGACGATGCTGAAGCGCTGCTTCCGCAACGTCGCCGTGATCGCGGGCCTCATCGACCGCCGCCATCCGGGGCAGATGAAGACCGGGCGGCAGGTGACGTTCAACACCGATCTCATCTACGACGTGCTGCGCCGCCACGAGCCCGGCCACATCCTGCTCAAGGCGACGCGCGCCGATGCCGCGACGGGCCTCGTCGATCTCGCGCGCCTGGCCGCGTTCCTCGCGCGCATCAAAGGCCGCATCCGCCATGTAGCGCTCGAGAAGATCACGCCGCTGGCGCTGCCGGTGCTGCTCGAGATCGGCCGCGAGGGCGTGCTCGGCGAAGGCATCGACGAGATCCTGCGCCGCGAAGAGGATCTCGTCGCCGAGGCCGGGCTCGGCAGTCTTCCCTAGGGAGATGCTTTCCCCGATTGTCCGCGCGATCTACTGTGCGCCGACAATGACGAGCAAGCAGAAGGACATAGCACTTGGCCGCCAGCGCTTCGCCGCGCGCGCGAGCGGCGCCCTGTGGTGGGCGGCCGAGCGCTTGCTGGCCTTCGCCGATCTCCACCTCGAGAAGGGCACGAGCTACCCCGCGTACGGCTCGCTGCTGCCGCCCTACGACACGCGCGACACGCTCATGCGCATGGCCGCGGAAATCGAGCGGCTCGATCCGGCGACGGTCGTCTGCCTCGGCGACAGCTTCCACGATCTCGGCGCTTGGGCGCCCACGCACGACGAGGACGCCGCGCTGCTCGGGGCGCTCGCGCATGGACGGCGCTGGATCTGGATCGCCGGCAATCACGATGCCGAACTGCCGGCGGCGCTGCCGGGCGCGGTGCAGGAGGAGTTCGAGCGGCGCGGCATCGTCTTGCGCCACCGCGCCAATCGCGGCATGCCGCCTTGCGAGATCTCGGGCCATTTCCACCCGAAGGTTTCGGTGCACGCGAGCGGCAAGGTCGTCGTGCGCCGCGCCTTCATCGAAGATGGGCACCGGCTCGTGCTGCCCGCCTTCGGCGCCTACACCGGCGGCCTCGACGCCGACGACGGCGCGCTGCGCCCGCTGTTTCCGCGCGGCTTCCGCGCCCATGTGCTGGGGCGGACCGGCGTGTACAGCCTCGCGCAACGCGGGGCCGCGCGGCTCCCGCCGCGCTCTTCATTGGCGTCCTAAAGAGCGCGCCTGGAGGCTCGCGGTCCCGACTCGCGCTTGTGAGCTACATCATCAACGGGAGGTGAACGGCTTCACCGCGGGCGGGGGCGGGTTTGGGCATAGTCCGCGTCAGATGGGGCGACGGACAACGCCCCGAGAGATCAAGCCCGAACCCGAGGACCAAGCCATGAAGACCCTTCTCACGCTCACCGCCGCGATCGCGCTCTCGATCGGCCTTGCCGGC
>JBKOUH010000185.1:0-3053 GCA_046723285.1 Pseudomonadota bacterium | reverse complement strand
CCACCGCGCAGCAGCAGATCGAGATGGCCGAGCAGGCGCTCTACACGCTCGCCACCGAAGGTGCCTACCAGACCGACTTCAAGGACTTCAACCAGGCGCTCAAGGAAGCGCTGACGGTCGCCGAGGCCGCGCTGAAGCGCGACGGCAATCTCGCCGGCGTCGCCACGCACCTCATCGAGCTCGACAAGCTCCTGGGCGGCCTCCACCCCTCCGATCTTCTCATCATCGCCGGCCGCCCCGGCATGGGAAAATCGGCGCTGGCCACCAACATCGCGTTCAACGCCGCCTCCCGCTATCGCGAGGAGACGAACGAGCGCGGCGAGCGCTATGTCGCCGACGGCGCCGTGGTCGGCATCTTCTCGCTCGAAATGTCGGCCGAGCAGCTCGCGACGCGCCTCATCGCCGAGCAGACCGGTATCGGCTCGCACGACATCCGCACCGGCAAGATCTCGACCGACGACTACGCGAAGCTCGTCGACGTCACGCACCAGCTTTCGCACATCCCGCTGTTCATCGACGACACGGCGGGCTTGACCATCTCGCAACTGCGGACGCGCGCGCGGCGCCTGAAGCGCCAGCACAATCTCTCGCTGATCATCATCGACTATATCCAGCTCCTGCGCCCGGCGCCGGGAACGCGCTACGAGAACCGCGTGCAGGAGCTTTCGGAGATCACGCGCTCGTTGAAGCAGCTCGCGAAGGAGCTGAATGTGCCGCTGATCGCGCTCTCGCAGCTTTCGCGCGCGGTCGAGCAGCGCGAGGACAAGCGACCGCAGCTCGCCGACTTGAGGGAATCGGGCTCGATCGAGCAGGACGCCGACGTCGTGATGTTCATCTATCGCGAAGAGTATTACCTCAAAGGGAAGGAACCGCGGGCCGAGGATCCCAAATACGTGAGGTGGCAGGAAGACTCGGAGCGCGCGCACAATCAGGCCGATATCATCGTCGCCAAGCAGCGCCACGGGCCGACAGGCGTCGTGAAGCTCTACTTCGAGGAAAAGCTCACCAAGTTCGGCAATCTCGACCAGGTCCATGACGGCGGCGGCCCCGCCTACTGAGGCAGCGGCGCCGCAGGTCGCCGCACGGGCAGACGAGCGCGCCGGCGCCCTGCTCACGATCGATCTCGACGCGATCGCCGAGAACTACCGGCGCCTGCGCGCGCGGCTCCGCCCGGGTGCCCAATGCGCCGGCGTCGTCAAGGCCGACGGCTATGGCTGCGGCGCGATCCCGGTGGCGAAGCGCCTGTTCGCCGAAGGATGCCGCGTGTTCTTCGTCGCCCGCACCGACGAGGGCTTCGCACTGAAGCCGCATCTGCCGGAGGCGGAGGTCTGCGTGCTCGACGGGTTGCGCGACGGACTCGTCGACGACTACGCCGCGGCCGGCGTGGTGCCGGTGCTCAACGATCCCGGCCAGGTCGAGGCCTGGACCGCCTATTGCGCGGCCAACGAAGTCCGGCCGCCGGTCGTCATCCATGTCGACACCGGCATGAACCGGCTCGGCTTGAGCGAGGCCGACGCGCATGCGCTCGCCGACGAGGAGGATGCGCTGCGCGCGTTCAGCGACGTGTTGGTGATGAGCCATCTCGTCGTCTCGGAGGAACCCGAGAATCCGATCAACGCCGCGCAGCTCGCGGCCTACCGGCGCGTCCGCGCGCTTTTCCCCAACGCGAAATCGAGCCTCGCCAATTCCTCGGGCATCTTCCTCGGGCACGACTATCACTTCGATCTCGTGCGGCCCGGCCACGCGCTCTATGGCGGCAACCCCACGCTCGGCAAGCCCAATCCGATGCGCCACGCGGTGCAATTGCTGGCGCGCGTGATCGCGGTGCGCGAGGTTGATAAAGCGGGGACCGTCGGATACGGTGCGACCGCCCGGATCGGCGCGGGCGGCCGCATCGCCACGATCGCGGTCGGTTATGCCGATGGCTACCTCCGCAGCTTGAGCAATCGCGGCGAGGCCTGGATCGGGCCCCACCGTGTCCCCATCATCGGCCGCGTCTCCATGGATTTGGTGACACTCGACGTCTCGTCCGTGCCGCCCGAAGCGTGTCAGGTCGGCGATTTCGCCGAGCTGATCGGCCCGCATATCGGAGTCGACGACGTGGCCGAACGCGCCGGCACCAACGGCTACGAGATCCTGACCGGCTTGGGCCCGCGCTATCACCGCGCCTATCTCGGCGAGGCCGCGCCCGCCGAGGGCGGGTAGTCGTGCCGGTTCTGGCGCCGATTGGACGCGCGTTCCTGGCGCTGCTCGCGGTCGCGGGGCGGCTCTCGCTGTTCGGCGTGGCCGCGATCGTCCACGCCGTGCGCCCGCCCTACTATCCGCGCCTCATCGGCAAGCAGATGCTCGAGATCGGCTATTACTCGCTGCCGGTCGTGGGCCTGACCGCGATCTTCACCGGCATGGTGCTGGCGCTCCAATCCTATAGCGGCTTCGCGCGTTTCAACGCCGAATCGGCGATCGCGACCGTCGTCGTGCTCTCGGTCACGCGCGAATTGGGGCCGGTCATGGCCGGCCTGATGGTCGCCGGACGCATCGGCGCCGCGATCGCGGCCGAGATCGGCACGATGCGCGTGACCGAGCAGATCGACGCGCTCACCACGCTCTCGACCAACCCCTACAAATACCTCGTGGCGCCGCGCCTCATCGCCGGCCTCGTGATGCTGCCGCTGCTCGTCGTCGTCGCCGACGTCATCGGCGTGTTCGGCGGCTATCTCGTCGGCACCTACCGGCTCGAGTTCAATCCGGCCAACTATCTGAAGCTCACCTGGCAATATCTCGAGACGCTCGACGTGGTCTCGGGCCTGGTCAAGGCCGCGGCCTTCGGCTTCATCGTGGCGCTGATGGGCTGCTATCACGGCTTCAACAGCAAGGGCGGCGCGCAGGGCGTCGGCATCGCCACGACCAATGCCGTGGTCTCGTCCTCGGTGCTGATCCTGAGCGCGAATTACTTCATCACCGCCGCGTTCTTCGGGACATGAAGCCCTTTCACACCCCGTCATCCCGACCGGAGCGCGCGTTCTTAGGCGCGCGGAGTGGAGGGATCGTGCAAC
>JBKOUH010000133.1:0-3673 GCA_046723285.1 Pseudomonadota bacterium | reverse complement strand
GGCTGGGCTTGCGCTGCTTGCCGCCGCAGCGCTGCTCGGGTGCAGCGGCGTGAGCGAGCTGCCGGTCCGCTACCTTCCTGCTTCGTTTGCCGAACTGCCCGGATGGCGAGACGCCGATCCGCGCCTTGCGCTCGAAGCCTTCATCCTAGGCTGCAAGACGGGCGGTGGCGCGCGCGCTGCGAGCGCGCCGCTTCCCGTGAATGCGGCGGCGCTCGGCGAGGCCTTGGCGAATGCGTGCCGTGGTGCCGCGGAAACGAACGCGCTCGATCCCGCCGCGGCGCGAAAATTTTTCGAGGCGAATTTCACGCCCTATCGCGTGCTCGGCCCGAATGGGCCCGAGGGACTTTTCACCGGATATTACGAGCCGCGGCTCGATGCATCACGCACGAAGCGCGCCAGCTATGCGGTGCCGATCTACGGCTTGCCACCGCAGGCGAAATCCGGCGCCGTGCTGCCGGCGCGGGCTGAGATCGAGAGCGGCGCTGCGGGCAAGCGCTGGCCGGTGCTGTTTTGGGCCAAGGATCCGATCGACGTTTTTACGCTGCACATCCAAGGTTCGGGCCGCCTCGCGCTGCCCGATGGCCGCTTCGTGCGCGTCTCCTATGCCGGCAACAATGGCCGCGATTACGTCGCAATCGGGCGGCTGATGAAAGAGCGCGGCCTCTTGCCGGCCAACGGCGTCACCATGCCCGCGATCCAGGCTTGGCTCCGCGCCAACCCCGATGCGGGCCGCGCTCTGATGCAGAAGAATCCGCGCTTCATCTTCTTTCGCGAAGTGCCCGATGCCGAAGGGACCAAAGGCCAGCTCGGCGTGAAGCTCACCGCGCTTGCGAGCCTCGCGGTCGATCCCGCGTTCATTCCGCTCGGACTGCCGCTCTGGCTCGACACCAATTCGCCGGCCGAGAAAGCCAAACCGATGCGCCTCCTCGTCGTGGCGCAGGATACGGGCGGCGCGATCAAAGGCCCGATCCGCGGCGACGTCTTCTTCGGCAACGATCACCAAGCCGCGCTCGACGCCGGACGCATGGCCGAACGCGGGCGCTATTTCCTGTTGCTGCCGAAGGCTAAATAAACAGGAGGCGCCGAGACGCGGAGAAGATCGCACCACGCGGAGGCTGCGGAGCAAGATCGAATTTTGCGCACCATCGGCGCGCAGCTCTATCCGTCCCCTTCTCCGCGACCTCCGCGGCTCCACGTGCCTTGCGTCTCATCTCCACGCCTCGTGTTCACTCTCCTTTTTCCAGACTTTGTAACGGCTTCGCCCTTGACCCCGAGGCCGGGACGCGGAGACTGCCGGCCATGAGCGCGCGCCCGCAAAATCCCTCGGTCGGCCTGTTCGCGACGTGCCTCGTCGATCTGTTCCGGCCGAGCGTGGGCTTTGCCGCCGCGAAGCTGCTCGAGGCCGCGGGCTGCCGCGTGGCGGTGCCGCGCGCGCAGACCTGTTGCGGCCAGCCCGCCTACAATTCCGGCGACAAAGCCGACGCCAAGCGTTTGGCGCGGCGCACGATCGCGGCATTCCGCCATTTCGACTACGTCGTCGTGCCCTCGGGCTCGTGCGGGGGCATGATCAAGACGCACTACCCCGAGGCGCTGGCCGACGACCGCAAATGGAAGCCGCGCGCCGAGGCCTTCGCGGCCAAGACCTACGAGCTCATGGCGTTTCTCCACGACGTGATGGGCGTGCGCGACGTGCCGGGCCGCTTCGAAGGCATCGCCGCCTATCACGATTCCTGCTCGAGCTTGCGAGAAAACGCCGTGCGCGCTCAGCCGCGCGCGTTGCTCGCGACCGTGAAAGGCCTGGGCCTGCGCGAGCTGCCCGGGCGCGATGTCTGCTGCGGCTTCGGCGGCACGTTCTGCGTCAAGTATCCCGAAATCTCGAATCATATGGTGGCCGACAAGTGCCGTGAGATCGCCGAGAGCGGCGCCGACACGGTGCTCTCCGGTGATCTCGGCTGCCTCATGAACATCGCCGGCAAGCTGCTGCGCGACGGGCGCGCGATCCGCGCCTATCACGTGGCCGAAGTGCTGGCCGGAGTCGAAGCGGCGCCGATCGGCCAGGTGAGGGCCGAAGCCGAGGAAGCGACAGCATGATCCGCCTTCGCCGCCGCTCTTCGAGCTTAGGCTTTGGCGGACAAGGGGAACCTATGGGCCGTAGCCCGGAGGGCGAAGGCCGATGACCGAAATGTCGCCGCTGCACTTCAAGGAGAACGCGATTCGCGCGCTCGGCGACACCGAGCTGCAGCGGGCCCTCGGCAACATGCGACAGGGCTTCATCGAGAAGCGCACCAAGGCGGCCGAACGCCTGCCCGAATTCGACGCGCTGCGCGACAAGGCGAAGGAGATCAAGGACCACGTCCTCGCCCATCTCGATCTCTATCTCGAAGCCTTCGAGCGGAACTGCGTCGCCAGCGGCGGCACCGTGCATTGGGCCAAGGACTCGGCGCAGGCACGCGACATCGTCTTGAACATCTGCCGCCTGGTCGGCGCCGAGACGGTGACCAAGGGCAAATCGATGATCGGGGAGGAGATCGAGATCAATCCCTTCCTCGAGGCGAACGGCATCCAGCCGATCGAAACCGATCTCGGCGAATACATCATCCAGCTCCGCAACGAGCCGCCTTCGCACCTCATCGCGCCGGCGATCCACGTCAACAAGGAGCAGATCGCCGACGCGTTCCGCGAGCATCACCGCGATCTGGCGCCCGAGCGTCCGCTGACCGACCGCGCGGCCCTCTTGAACGAGGCGCGGCGCGCGCTGCGCGAGCGCTTCCTCGAGGCCGATGTCGGCATCACCGGCGCCAATTTCCTCATCGCCGAGACCGGCTCGACGATGATCGTGACCAACGAAGGCAACGGCGACCTCACGCAGACCCTGCCGCGCATCCATATCGTGCTCGCGAGCCTCGAGAAGGTGGTGCCGAACTTCGACGACGCGATGACGTTGGTGCGCGTGCTCGCGCGCTCGGCCACGGGGCAGGAGATGTCGGTCTACACGACGGTCTCGACCGGGCGGAAGCGCCCGGGCGACCTCGATGGGCCCGAGCAGTTCCACGTCGTGCTGCTCGACAACGGCCGCAGCAAGCTGATCGGCACCGAATTCCAGGAGATCTTGCGCTGCATCCGCTGCGGCGCCTGCCTCAACCATTGCCCGGTCTACGGCTCGGTGGGCGGGCACGCTTTTGGCTCGGTCTATCCTGGACCCATCGGCATGGTGCTGACGCCGGCGCTCTACGGGCTCGAGAACGCGCACGATCTCCCCAACGCCTCCACGTTCTGCGGGCGCTGCGAGGAAGTGTGCCCGGTGCGCATTCCGCTGCCGAAGATGATGCGGCATTGGCGCGAGCAGGAATTCCAGAAGCGGATGATCGCGCCGCGCGTGCGCCGCGCGCTGAAGCTCTGGGCCTTGGTCGCGGCCCAACTGCCGACGCTCTATCATTTCGGGGCGCGCATCGCGGCCTTCTGGCTCTATCGCCGTGGCAAGAAGCTCAAGGGGCGGATGACGAGCCTGCCGTTCGGAGAAGGCTGGACGCGGTTTCGCGATTTTCCTGCGCCGCTCGGGAAAACGTTTCAGAGCAAGTGGCGCGGCCCGCGCCGCCATCGCCGGAGCGCGCAGTGACGACGGCCCGCGAGCAGATCCTCGCGGCGCTGCGCCAGGGCTATAGCGGCCGCCACG
>JBKOUH010000496.1:0-2647 GCA_046723285.1 Pseudomonadota bacterium | reverse complement strand
TCGGGAGAGTAACGGTCGATGGCCAGCCTCAAGGAACTGCGCAACCGGATCGCATCCGTCCGGAACACCCGCAAGATCACGTCGGCCATGAAGATGGTGGCCGGCGCCAAACTGCGCCGCGCGCAGGAAGCGGCCGAGGCCGCGAGGCCCTATGCCGACCGGATGGGCCGGATGCTGGGCTCGCTCGCCCGGAACATGAAGGGCCAGGCCGGTTCCCCGGCTCTGCTCGCGGGCAGCGGCAAGGACCAGACCCATCTCGTCGTCACGATCACCTCGGACCGCGGTCTCTGCGGTGCGTTCAATTCGTCGATCGCGCGCCGCGCGCGCCAGATCGCGCGGCGCTTGAGCGGCGAAGGCAAGACCGTGAAGTTCCTGACGGTCGGCAGGAAGGGCCGCGACAACCTCCGCCGCGACTTTGCCGGCGCCATCGTCGAATCGGTCTCCGACGTGGGGCGGAAGCAGCTCCGCTTCGGCGAGGCCGACGCGATCGCGGCCAAGATCGCCGCGCTCTTCGCCAAGGGCGAGGCCGACGTCGTCACCGTCGTCTACAACAAGTTCAAGTCGGCGATGAGCCAGATCCCGACCGATCTGCAGCTCATCCCGTTCGCGGCCGGCGAGGCGCCCAAGGAAGCCGCGACGAGCGAGGGCGCCCGCGCCAGCTACGAATACGAGCCGGACGAAAAGGAAATCCTGGCCGAGCTCCTGCCGCGCAACCTCTCGATCCAGATTTTCACGACGCTGCTCGAAAGCAACGCCTCCGAACACGGCGCGCGCATGACGGCGATGGACAACGCCACGCGCAACGCGGGCGAGATGATCAGGAAGCTGACGCTCACCTACAACCGCACGCGCCAGGCGCAGATCACCAAGGAACTCATAGAAATCATCTCGGGCGCCGAGGCGCTCTGAGCGAAAAAGGGAACGGAGCGTTACGATGGCAAAGAATAGCGTGGGTCGGATCACCCAGGTGATGGGCGCCGTGCTCGACGTGCAGTTCGACGGCGAACTGCCCGAAATCCTGAATGCGCTCCACGTCGAGAACCAGGGCCGCACGCTGGTGCTTGAAGTGGCGCAGCATCTCGGCGAATCCACGCTGCGCTGCGTGGCCATGGACACGACCGACGGTCTCGTGCGCGGCCAGAAGGTCGTCGATACCGGCGCCCCCATCCAGACGCCGGTCGGCCCCGAGACGCTCGGGCGCATCGTCAACGTGGTGGGCGAGCCGGTCGACGAGCGCGGCCCGGTCAAGGCGAAGAAGAGCTCGCCGATCCACCGCTCCGCGCCGCTCCTGACCGACCAGTCGACGGCGGACGAGATGCTCGTCACCGGCATCAAGGTCATCGATCTGCTGGCGCCTTACGCCAAGGGCGGCAAGATCGGCCTGTTCGGCGGCGCCGGCGTCGGCAAGACCGTCATCATCATGGAGCTGATCAACAACATCGCCAAAACGCACGGCGGCTACTCGGTGTTCGCCGGCGTCGGCGAGCGCACGCGCGAGGGCAACGACCTCTATCACGAGATGATCGAATCGGGCGTCATCAAGCTGAACCCCGACGGAACCACGACGGGCTCGAAGGTGGCGCTCTGCTACGGCCAGATGAACGAGCCGCCGGGCGCGCGCGCGCGCGTCGGCCTCACGGGCCTCACGCTCGCCGAGTACTTCCGCGACGAGGAAGGCCAGGACGTGCTGTTCTTCGTCGACAACATCTTCCGCTTCACCCAGGCCGGCTCGGAAGTGTCGGCGCTCCTGGGCCGCATTCCCTCGGCGGTCGGCTATCAGCCGACACTTGCCACAGACATGGGCGCGCTCCAGGAGCGCATCACCTCCACGAAGAAGGGCTCGATCACGTCGGTGCAGGCGATCTACGTGCCCGCCGACGACTTGACCGACCCGGCGCCGGCCACCTCGTTCGCGCACTTGGACGCGACGACCGTGCTCTCGCGCCAGATCGCCGAGCTCGGCATCTATCCCGCGGTGGACCCGCTCGACTCCACCTCGCGCATGCTCGATCCGCGCATCATCGGCGAGGAGCACTACAAGACGGCGCGCGAAGTGCAGCGCGTGCTGCAGACTTACAAGTCGCTGCAGGACATCATCGCAATTCTCGGCATGGACGAGCTTTCGGAAGAGGACAAGCTGGTGGTGGCGCGCGCGCGCAAGATCCAGCGCTTCCTCTCGCAGCCTTTCGACGTGGCCCAGGTCTTCACCGGCCGCCCCGGCGTCCAGATCAAGATCGAAGACACGATCAAGGGCTTCAAGGGCATCGTCGAGGGCCAATACGACCACCTGCCCGAGCAGGCCTTCTACATGGTCGGCAACATCGAGTCGGCGGTCGAGAAGGCCAAGCAGATCGCGGCCGAGGCGGCGTAAGCCGAACGCGGCGTGGAAGGAAAGCCAGGCATGGCGTCGGACAAAGTCGAATTCGAGCTCGTCTCGCCCGAGCGCCTGCTGCTCTCGGAGCAGGTGGACATGGTGGTCGTGCCGGGCGCCGAGGGTGATTTCGGCGTGCTGCCGCGCCATGCGCCGCTGATCTCGACCTTGAGGCCCGGCGTCATCCGCGTCTTTGAGGGACGCGAGGTCAAGAACCGCATGTTCGTCGCCGGCGGATTCGCCGAGGTGACGCCCGAGCGCTGCACGGTGCTGGCC
>JBKOUH010000363.1:0-8157 GCA_046723285.1 Pseudomonadota bacterium | reverse complement strand
GCCCAATGTCTGGCATTGGCTGCACAAGTCCGAGCGCGTGCCTGGCGAATATGTGCTCAAGATCGAAGAGGCGACCGGGGGCAAGGTAAGTCGCCAAGATCTTCGCCCCGATCTCTATCCGCCCAATATGACGGGTCTTGCAGCGCCGCCGCGCGCCGCGATCGAAATCGCGCCCGAAGACCGCATGCGGGCCGATTGTTACCGGTTGCTCGGCCGGCTGTTGGCCGCGCCGCCGGCCTCGGAATTGCTGGACGCGGTCGGGCGGATGCTGGGCGGGCAGGGCGAGTTCGGCAACGCCATCGACGCGCTGGCCTCGGCCGCGCGCCGCATCGCCGCGGAGGGCGCGGGCGCCGAGGCGGCGAGCCGCGAGTATCACGACCTCTTCATCGGTCTGGCGCGCGGCGAACTTGTGCCTTTCGCGTCCTACTACCGCACCGGGTTTCTCTACGACAAGCCGCTGGCCAAGCTGCGCACCGACATGGAGCGCTTCGGTATCGCCGCGGCCGACGCTGCATCCGATCCCGAAGACCACATCGCGTCGCTCTGCGAAATGATGGCGGGGCTCATCGGCGGCGATTTTGGCGCCCCGGCGACGCTTGCGGTCCAGAAGCAATTCTTCAACACGCACCTCGCCCCTTGGGCGCCGCGTTTCTTCGCGGATCTCGAGAAGGCCGAGGCCGCGCGTTTCTACCGGCCGGTCGGAAGGGTCGGCCGGCTGCTGTGTTCCATAGAGGCGGAAGCGCTCGCGCTCGAAACCTAGTCCGGGATCGGATGTGTCCACCTTGGACACCGGGTGCGGGCCCGAACGCAAAGGAGAGGAAGGGTTCCATGAGCGACAAGAGAGAGAGCAAGGCGGCGCGCCGCGATTTCCTGCGCGGAACGGCGACCGGGACTCTGCTCGCGGCTGCGGCCTTGGCGGTCGGTGCTCCCAAGAAGGCTTGGGCCAAGCCCGAGACCAAGGAGGAGCGCAAGAAGTCGCGCTACAAGGAAACCGATCACGTCAAGCGGTACTACGAAACGAACCGCTACTGAGATTGGGAGCGAAACCGTCATGTTGATCAAGAAATCGAACGGATCGGCGGCGAAGACGCGCTTGGGCGCGCTCGCCGCCATCGCCGGCGCCACCATGGATCGGCGCGCCTTCCTGCGCCGCTCGGGGCTTACCGTCGGCGGCATTGCGGCCGTCTCGGCGCTGCCTTTCGCGACCGTGCAGAAGGCCGAAGCCGCCACGCCGCGCGGCACCGGCTCGGTCACCTTGAAGAAGAACGTCTGCACCCATTGCTCGGTCGGCTGCACCGTCACCGCCGAGGTGGAAAACGGCGTCTGGATCGGCCAGGAGCCCTCCTGGTACAGCCCGATCAATCTCGGCACGCACTGCGCCAAGGGCGCCGCCACGCGCGAGCTCGTCCACGGCGACCGCCGCGTGCGCTACCCGATGAAGCTCGTCAACGGCCAGTGGACCAAGATCACCTGGGACCAGGCGATCGGCGAGATCGGCGACAAATTGAAGGAGATCCGCGACAAGTCCGGGCCCGATTCGGTCTATTGGCTCGGCTCGGCCAAGTTCACCAACGAGGCGGCCTATTTGTTCCGCAAGTTCGCGGCGTTCTGGGGCACGAACCACATCGACCACCAGGCCCGCATCTGCCACTCGACCACCGTCGCCGGCGTCGCCAACACGGTCGGCTTCGGCGCGATGACCAACAGCTACAACGACATCTCGAACTCGAAGGCGATCATGTTCATGGGGTCCAACGCCGCCGAGGCGCACCCCGTGTCGATGCAGCACATCCTGCGCGGGAAGGAGATCAACCGCGCGCCGATGATCGTCGTCGACCCGCGCTTCACGCGCACGGCAGCGCACTCGACCGAATACGTCCGCATCCGTCCCGGCACCGACATCCCGTTCATCTGGGGCCTGCTCTGGCACGTCTTCAAGAACGGCTGGGAGGACAAGGAATACATCCGCAAGAAGGTGTTCGGCTTCGAGGAGGCCCGCAAGGAAATCGACAAGTGGGACCCCAAGGAGGTCGAGAACGTCGTCGGGGTCAAGGAAGACCAGATGAAGCGCGTCGCCGAGATCATGGTGAAGAACCGGCCGTCGACGCTGATCTGGTGCATGGGCGTCACGCAACACACGGTCGGCACCGCCAACGTGCGCGCGCTCTCCACGTTCCAATTGGCGCTCGGCAATGTGGGCGTCGCCGGCGGCGGGCTCAACATCTTCCGCGGCCATACCAACGTGCAGGGTGCCACCGACATCGGCCTCGAGCCCAACACGCTCCCGCACTACTACCCGCTGACCGAAGCGGGGTGGAAGCACTGGTGCCGCGTCTGGGACGTGTCGTTCGAATCGATGAAGGCGCGCTTCGACACCTTCAAGGGCAAGTCGCAGATTCACGAGGTCGGCACGACCTCGACCCGGTGGTTCGATCTCGTCAACGAAGACCTATCGAAGATCGATCAGCGCGACCACCTGAAGGCCATGTTCTTCTGGGGCCACGGCAGCAATACCGTCGTGCGCATGCCCGAGATGAAGAAGGCGATGGACGACGAGACCAAGCTGCCGCTGGTCGTCGTCGCCGATCCGCATCCGACCGTCACCGCGGTCATCGGCGACCGCAAGAACGGCGTCTACCTGCTGCCCATCTGTACCTCCTACGAGATGGACGGCTCGCGTACGGCGTCCAACCGCTCGATCCAGTGGGGCGAGCAGATCGTGAAGCCGATCTTCGAGTCGAAGACCGACTACGAGGTGCTCTACAAGCTCGCCACGAAGCTCGGCTTCGAGAAGGAGTTCACCAAGAACTTCGAGATCAAGGACGGGGCGCCGACGGCCGAATCGATCGCGCTCGAGCAAAACCGCGGCGCGGTGCTGACCGGCTATTCCGGCCAGTCGCCGGCGCGGCTCAAGGACCACATGGCGCACCAGGCCGATTTCGACAAATCGACTCTGATCGCCACCAAGGGCCCGTTGAAGGGCGAGTTCTACGGCATGCCCTGGCCGTGCTGGGGCTCCGCCGAGATGAAGCATCCCGGCACGCCGATCCTCTACAACAACAGCCTCTCGATCAAAGAGGGCGGCGGCTGCTTCCGCGCGCGCTTCGGCGTGGCTTACCAGGGCCGCAATCTCCTGGCGGAGGGCGCCTACTCCAAGGACTCGGAACTCAAGGACGGCTATCCCGAGTTCACCTACGCCGTGCTGAAGAAGCTCGGCTGGCATACCGATCTCACCGACAAGGAGCGCGAGACGATCGAGAAGATCGGCGGCGATACGGTGAGCTGGGCGACCGACCTTTCGTTCGGCATCATTCGCGTCGCCATGGCGCACGGCGCGCAGGCGATGGGCAACTCGAAGTCGCGCGTTTTCGCCTTCGGCCTGCCCGACCCGGTGCCGGTGCACCGCGAGCCGATCTACACGCCGCGCGAGGATCTCGTCGCCAAGTATCCGGCCTTCGCGGATCGCCGCGCGTTCCGCCTTCCGCATCTCGGCAAGAGCGTGCAGGAGCGGATGGCGAAGGAGGGAATTCCGAAGAAATTCCCGATCATCCTCTCCTCGGGCCGCCTCGTCGAATACGAGGGCGGCGGCGACGAGACCCGGTCCAACAAGTGGCTCGCCGAGCTGCAACAGGACATGTTCGTCGAGATCAACGTCCAGGACGCCGCCGCGCGCGGCATCCGGGACGGCGACTGGGTGTGGGTCACCGGCGCCGAGAACGGCTCCAAGGCCAAGGTCAAGGCCCTGGTCACGGAACGCGTGGGCAAGGGCGTCGCGTGGATGCCTTTCCACTTCGGCGGCTGGTGGCAGGGCAACGACCTGCGCAGCAAGTACCCCAAAGGCGCCGATCCGGTCGTTCTCGGCGAATCGGCCAACCAGCTCACCACCTACGGCTTCGACACGGTCACGCACATGCAGGAGACCAAGTGCACGCTGTGCCAGATCGAAGCGTTCAAGGCCTGAGGGAGATAATCCATGGCCCGAATGAAATTCCTTTGCGACTCGGACCGCTGCATCGAGTGCAACGCCTGCGTCACCGCGTGCAAGAACGAGAACGAGGTGCCGTGGGGCATCAACCGGCGCCGCGTCGTCACGATCAACGACGGCAAGCCGGGCGAGAAATCGATCTCGATGGCCTGCATGCACTGCACCGACGCGCCCTGCGCCGCCGTCTGCCCCGTCGACTGCTTCTACAAGACCGACGACGGCGTGGTCCTGCACTCCAAGGACCTCTGCATCGGCTGCGGCTATTGCTTCTACGCCTGCCCGTTCGGCGCGCCGCAATATCCGCAGGCCGGCAATTTCGGCAGCCGCGGCAAGATGGACAAGTGCACCTTCTGCGCCGGCGGCCCCGAGACCGACTTCTCGGCCGAGGAGTTCGAGAAATACGGCTCGAACCGTCTGGCCGAAGGGAAGCTGCCGCTCTGCGCCGAAATGTGCTCCACGAAGGCGCTTCTCGCCGGCGACGGCGACATCATCGCCGCCATCTACCAGGAGCGCGTGACCAAGCGCGGTTACGGCTCCGGCGCCTGGGGCTGGGCGACGGCCTACAAGACCGGCGTGCAAGCCGGTCAAGGCCCGGCGGAGAAGAAGGGCTGAGGCCGGATACGTCTGTCAGCGGCCGCCGGCCTTCGGATAGTTACGTCCCGTGGGAGGGAACGCGATGAAGATTTCCGTGCTGTTTCGCATACTGGCCGTGGCCGCGATGCTGGCGTTCGCCGGGTCGCTCACGGCTTCGGCGCAAACCCCGCCGCCGGCGGCCAACGAGAAGGAACTGCTCGAGTATCTGAAGCAGTGCCCGCCGGGCCAGACCTGCAACGGCCGCGTCAGCATTCCCGACCAGAAATCGGCGACGCTCGTCCAGAACGGGCGCATGTGGCAGGAGCGCATGGAAGGCCCGGTCAAGCGCTGGGGCGGCTGGTTCCTCATTGCCGTCGTCGTGCTGCTGGCGTTGTTCTATTTCGTGCGCGGCCGCGTGCGCATCGACAGCGGCGAGTCGGGGCAGCGCATCCAGCGCTTCACCGGCTTCGAGCGCTTCGTCCACTGGCTCGCGGCGACGAGCTTCATTCTCCTCGGCCTCACCGGCCTCAACATCCGCTTCGGCCGCAGCGTGCTGCTGCCGCTCGTCGGCGAGGATTCCTTCGCCTCCCTCTCGCAGCTCGGCAAGACCGTTCACAACTTCACGAGCTTCGCGTTCATCGCCGGCCTCGTGCTGATGCTGCTGATCTGGATCGGCCACAATCTCCCGGCCAAGGGCGACGGCGCCTGGCTCGGCGCGGGCGGCGGCATCTTGAAGAAGGGCGTGCATCCGCCGGCCGGCAAGTTCAACGCCGGGCAGAAGCTCATTTTCTGGGCGGTGATCCTCCTCGGCGGCGCCATCGCGGTGACGGGATTGATGATGATGTTCCCGTTCTACTTCGCGCCGCTCGCGGGCATGCAGCTCGCGACGTTCCTCCACTCGGTGATGGCCATCATCCTGATCGGCGTGATCCTGGCGCACATCTACATCGGCACGATCGGCATGCAGGGCGCGTTCGACGCCATGGGCACCGGCCAGGTCGATCTCAACTGGGCCAAGGAACACCACAGCCGCTGGGTCGCCGAGATGCAGGGCCGGAAGGCCGGCGCGGCGGAGTAATCGTCGATCGCGCAGCGATCGCCGCCCGCGTCCCACTTACGCCCAATTTACGGATTGTCCTGCATCCTCGCTTCGTCTAGGGCAGGGTTGGCGGCTGCGTCATCCCGGTGAGGACGCCCACGTGAATTGCGCATGCCTACCGCGCCGCGCATTCCTGATCGGCGCGCCGATCGTCGCCGCGCTGCTCGCCCGCGCGCCGGCGCTCGCCGACATGGTCGGACACGGCGCCACGATCAACGGCCTTGCGGTCTCGCCCGACGGCAAGCAACTCCTTTCCGCGAGCTGGGACTACACGGTCCGCCTCTGGGATTTGGAGAAGCAGATCGAGATCGAGGTGCTCGAGGGCCATGCCGCGAGCGTCAACGCCGTGGTCTTCGCGCCCGACGGCAAGACCGCTTACACCGGCAGCTGGGACCAGAAGATCATCGAATGGGACCTCGCGACCGGCAAGGAGCGCCGCCGCTTCGAGGGTCATATCAACAGCGTCTCGAGCCTCGCCGTCTCGAAAGACGGCAAGCGCCTCGCCTCCGCAAGCTGGGACCGCACGCTGCGCGTCTGGGACCTCGCCACCGGCAAGACGATCGCGATCTTGAACGGCCACACGCAGAACGTGATGCAGACGGCGTTCCTCGATGCCGAGGGCAAGCGCCTCGTCTCGAGCGGCTACGATCTCACGCTACGCATCTGGGACGTGGCCGGCGAGCGCGAGCTCGCGGTGCTGAAGGGGCACGAGAGCAGCGTCAACTCCGTGGCGGTCTCGCCCGATTTCAAGCTCATCGCCTCGGGCAGCGTCGAGGGCGAAATCCGGCTCTGGGACGCCGCCACGCACAAGCAGATTGCGCTGTTCGAGGGCGTGCATCGCGGCTTCGTCTCGAGCCTCGCCTTTTCGCCCGACGGCAAGCGGCTCGTCTCCGGCTCGGGCGACCGCACGATCGTGCTCTGGGACATCGCGGCGCGCGGCCTCGTGCGCCGTTTCTTGGGCCACGACAAGGGCGTCTTCGCCGTCGCCTTCACGCCCGACGGCAAGCGCATCGTCTCCGGCGGCTTCGACACGGTGATCAAGGTGTGGGACGTCGAGACCGGCAAGCTGGTGCCGAAGCCTTGAGCCAAGCCGCCGCAATGCCGCAGGCCGGACGCTACACGCGCATCGCGGTAGCGCCGATCGCGCCCGCGCTCGGCGCCGAGATCTCCGGCGTCGATCTTTCGCGCGCGCCCGACGCCGAGACGGTCGCCGAGATCCGCCGCGCGTTCCTGGAGCATCTCGTCGTGTTCTTCCGCAGCCAGCCGCTCACCAACGAGCAGTTCCTCGCGTTCGCGCGCCGCTTCGGCCGGCCGGTCGAATACCCGTTCGTCAAGGGCATCGAGGGTTTCCCCGAGATCATCGAAGTGCTGAAGCGCGAGGACGAGCGCGTGAATTTCGGCGGGATCTGGCACTCCGACACGACGTACCAGGAGATGCCGCCGATGGGCACGATGCTGATTGCGCGCGAGGTGCCGCTGGCCGGCGGCGACACGCTCTTCGCCAACATGTACCTCGCCTACGAGACGCTGCCGCCGCAGCTGAAGCGCCGCGTCGCGAAGGCGCGCGGCGTCAACAGCTCGGCCAAGGCCGACGTCACCAGGACGCGCGAAGACCGCATCCGTGAGAATCCGACGGCGGAGTCGCGGAAAGAGTATCTCTCCGAACACCCGGTCGTGCGCACCCACCCCGAGACCGGGCGGAAGGCGCTCTACGTCAACGTCGCGCACACGGTGCGGCTCGCGGGCGAAACCGAAGAGCAAAGCCGCCCGGTGCTGGAGGCGCTGTTCCAGCATCAGATCCGGCCCGAATTCACCTGCCGCTTCCGCTGGACGCCGGGCGCGATCGCGTTCTGGGACAACCGCGCGACGCAGCACTTTCCGGTCAACGACTATCACGGCCACCGCCGGCTGATGCACCGGATCACGCTGGCCGGCGATCGGCCCTTCTGAATCCGCGCGCAAACGAAAAGGGCCGGCGCGCGCCGGCCCTTCCGAATTCCGGATTTGAAGTCGCGTCAGTTCGGGCGCGCACCGGTCGGCGAAGTGTAGGCGCTTTCGGCCGGATTCTGCATTCCCTTCAGCACGAAATTCGCGCCGACCGCGATGACGACGACGGCGACGACGCCCGCGAGAAATGCCTTCATGGCAGCCTCCCTAAGATCTTTGTCTTATTGGCGAAAATTATAGTCGATCGGCCCCGGCCACGCAACGAATTCGGCCGCCCGCTCAATCCCGCGTCGCCTCTTTCAGCCAGGCGATGAGGTCGAGCCGGTCCTGCTTGATGGCCAGGCCGCCATACATCTTGCTGCCGGGGATGTAGTCGACCGTCGCCGCGAGATACTGATCCAGCGTCTCGTCGTTCCAGACGATCTTCGCGTTCTTCATCGCCGGCGAATAATTGTAGTTGGGCAGCGAGCCGGCGCGGCGGCCGATCACGCCGTGGAGATTGGGCCCGACGATATTGCGCCCGCCCTTCTCGGCCGTATGGCACGACTTGCAC
>JBKOUH010000251.1:0-3888 GCA_046723285.1 Pseudomonadota bacterium | reverse complement strand
ATAGACGGTGACGCCGATGGTCGCGAGGAAGACGAGGCCGGCGAGGAACCGGTGGCGCAGCGCGACCGAAAGCGTGCGGCCATAGAACGCGACCATGCGCGAGAGAATGCCTTCCATCGCGCGGTCGAGCCACGTTGCCTTGGGCTGGGGCACATCGCGGACGAAATGCGCGCAGATCATCGGCGTGACCGATAGGGCGACGAGCGTCGAGATCACGATCGCGAAGGTGAGCGTCACCGAGAATTCGCGGAACAGGCGGCCGACGATGCCGCCCATGAACAGCAGCGGGATGAAGGCCGCGATCAGCGAGATGCTGATCGAGAACACGGTGAAACCGATCTCGCGCGCGCCGTCGAGCGCGGCCTGCATCGGCTTCATGCCGCGCTCGAGATTGCGGAACATGTTCTCGATCATGACGATGGCGTCGTCGACGACGAAGCCGACCGCCACCGCGAGCGCCATCAGCGAGAGGTTGTCGATCGAGAAGCCGGCGAGCCACATGGCGCCGCACGTGCCGGCGAGCGTCAGCGGCACCGTGATGCCGGCGGCGGCCGTCGCCACCCAGCGCCGCATGAACGCGAAGACGACGAGCATCACGACGATGACCGTGGCGCCGAGCGTCAGCTGCATGTCGCTGACGCTGGCGCGGATCGTCCCGGTGCGATCCGAGAGCACCGAGATCTTGATGCTCGGCGGAATCCATTGCCTCAGCTCGGGCAGCAGTTCGCGGATGCGGTCGACCGTGTCGATGACGTTGGCGTCGCCCTGCTTGGTGATGATGAGCAGCACCGAGGGCTCGCGATTGAACCACGCCGCCGAGCGCGTGTTGCGCACGCCCTGCTCGATCGTCGCGATGGCGGAGAGCCGAACCACGGCGCCGTTCGCGGCGCGCACAACGATGCGATCGTAGTCGCCGGCCTTCCGGAGCTGGTCGTTGAGCGTGATCGCGGCGCCGAGGCCGGAGCCGTCGATGAGGCCGAGGGGCCCGTAGGCGTTGGCGGCGGCGATGGCCGCGCGCACATCCTCGAACGAGATGCCCATCGCGGCCAGCGCGGCGGGATTGACGCGGACGCGGATCGCCGGCTGCTCGGCGCCGCTGACGGTGACGTCGGCGACGCCTTCGATCTGCGAAATGCGCTGCGCGATCACGCTGTCGGCCACGTCGTAGATGGCGCTGGGCGAGATCGTGTCGGAGGTGAGCGCCAGAATCAGCACCGGCGCGGCGGCGGGATTGACCTTCCGCAGCACCGGGAGGTTCGGAAGATCGCCGGGGAGGTCGGAGAGCGCGGCGTTGATCGCGGCTTGGACATCGCGCGCCGCGCGGTCGATCTTGCGGTTGAGATCGAACTGGATCGTGATGTTGGCGGAGCCGAGCGAGCTTACCGAGGTGATTTCGGTGACCCCGGCGATCTCGCCGATGCGGCGCTCGAGCGGCGCCGCCACGGTCGCGGCCATGGTGTTGGGATCGGCGCCGGGCCGGCTGGCCGAGACGCGAATGGTCGGAAACTCAACGCTGGGCAGGCTCGAGACGGGCAGGAACTGGTAGGCGACGGCGCCCACCAGAAACAGGCCGGCCGCGAGCAACGTGGTGCCGATCGGCCGGCGAATGAACGGATGGGCGAAGTTCATGTCATTCGCCGGGCTGTGGGGCCGCCGCTGGCGGGGCCGGCGCCGCCGGCGGCACTTCGTGCGCGGGCGCCGGGCGCCCGCTCCAGCGCGCGCGCAGCCGCTCGAGCGCGAGGTAGATCACCGGCGTCGTGTAAAGCGTGAGCAGCTGGCTCAGCAGCAGGCCGCCGACGATCGTGATGCCGAGCGGGAAGCGCAGTTCCGAACCGGTGCCGCTTTCGAGGCAGAGCGGCAGCGCGCCGAAGAGCGCCGCGAGCGTCGTCATCATGATCGGCCGGAAGCGCAACAGGCAGGCGCGGTGAATCGCCTCCTCGGGCGGGAGCTTGTCAACGCGCTCGGCCTCGAGCGCGAAGTCGATCATCATGATCGCGTTCTTCTTGACGATGCCCATCAGCAGGATGATGCCGATCAGCGCCACGACCGAGAGATCCTGCTGCGTCAGCATCAGCGCCAGCACCGCGCCGATGCCGGCCGAGGGCAAGGTGGAGAGGATCGTAAGCGGATGGATGAAGCTCTCGTAGAGCACGCCGAGCACGATGTAGATCGCGATCACGGCCGCCAGGAGCAGCCACGGCTCGCTCGCGAGCGATTTCGCGAATTCCGAGGCGTCGCCCGAATAGCTGCCCACGACCGAGCCCGGCATGCCGAGGCTGCGCTGCGCGCCGGAGATTGCCGCAACCGCATCGCCCAGCGAAGCATGGCGCTGCAGGTCGAAGCTGATCGTGACCGAGGGGAACTGCTCCTGGTGGCTGATCGTGAGCGGCCCCGTGCCGCGCGTGACCGTGGCCACGGCCGTGATCGGAACCTGCGCGCCGGCGTTGGAGGGCACGTAGAGCCGCGCGAGCGCCGCGGCGTCGGTCTGGTATTCGGGCAGCGCCTCGAGCACGACGCGGTATTGGTTGGCCTGCGCGTAGATCGTCGAGATCTGACGCTGGCCGAAGGCATTGTTGAGCGCGTCGCTGATCGACTGCATCGAGACGCCGAGCCGGCCGGCCAGCTCGCGGTCGACGTTGACGTTGACGCGCAAGCCGCCTTCCTGTGCCTCGAGCGCCGCGTCTTGCAGGACCGGATTCTGGCGCAAGCGCGCCGCCAGGCGCTGCGACCACTCCGTCACTTCCTTGGCGTCGGTGCCGGTCAGCGTGTACTGGTAGAGCGCCCGGCTCGAGCGCGTGCTGATCTGGATGTCCTGCACCGGCTGGAAATAGACCGTGATGCCGGCGACCGGCGCCACGAGGCGCTGCAGCCGTTCGACGATCTCGGTCACGAATTCGCCGCGGTCGTCGCGCGACTTCAGCGAGATCGCGAGGCGGCCGGCGTTCGAGGTCGGGTTGGTGGTACTGACGCCGACGACCGAGACCACGCCGGTGACCGTCGGATCCTTGCGGATCGCCTCCACGACGCGCGATTGGAGCCGCTGCATCTCGGCGAACGACACTTCCGGTCCGGCCTCGACCACGGCCGAGATGAGGCCGGTGTCCTGCTGCGGCAGGAAGCCTTTGGGCGCCACAACGTAGAGTAGGATCGTCGCGGCCAGCGTGCCGGCCGTGACCCACAGCGTCAGCCTCTGGTGGCGCAACACCCAATCGAGCGTGCGCCGGTAGAATTCCACGCTGCTCTCGATCGCGCCGCCGACCGCGCCGCCGATGGCGGTCGCGATGCGCCCGCGCTTCCGCTCTTCGCGCGCGTGGCGCAGCAGCCGGCCGCACATCATCGGCGTGAGTGTCAGCGAGACGACGGCCGAGACCACGACGGCGATGGTGAGGGTCAGCGCGAATTCGCGGAACATGCGGCCGACGAGGCCGGTCATGAACAGCAGAGGGATGAAAACCGCGATCAGCGAGACCGTCAGCGAGATCACCGTGAAGCCGATCTCCTTGGCGCCGCGATAGGCAGCCTGGAGCGCGGATTCGCCCTTCTCCATGTGGCGGACGATGTTCTCGATCATGACGATCGCGTCGTCGACGACGAAGCCGGTGCCGATCGTGAGCGCCATCAGCGAGAGATTGTCGAGGCTGAAGCCGCAGAACCACATCACGCCGAAGGTCGAGATCAGCGAGAGGGGCAGCGCCACGCCCGCGATCACCGTGGCGCGGATGGTGCGGAGGAACAGTAGCACCACGACGACGACCAGCGCCACGCTCAAGATCAGCGTGAACTGCACGTCGCGGATCGAGGCGCGGATCGTGCCCGTGCGGTCGTGGACGACCTCGAGCCTGGCGCCGGCGGGCATGGACCGCTGGAGGCGCGGCAGCTCGGCCAGGA
>JBKOUH010000043.1:0-2368 GCA_046723285.1 Pseudomonadota bacterium | reverse complement strand
GCGCGAGCGCGCGGGCGTCGACGGCGACGTTGGGCGCCGAATCATCGTTGGCGAGCAGCTGGTCGAAGGTTTTGAGCCCGGCGGGCGCTTGCGCCGGCGCCTCGCCCGGCAGCCACCACAGCTTTGCGACCTTCGTGTCCTTGGCGGCGGCCGCGCGGCCGAGCTCGACGAAATCCGGCCCCACCGCCAGGGCCTTGGCGCCGGCGCTGCGCAAGATGAACGCGCATTCGTCGGCATTGAGCATGAAGTTGATCGGCACCAGCACCGCGCCGATCTTCGCCAGCGCAAAGCGCATGGCCGCGAACGCGTGCGAGTTGCGCGAGAGGATCGCGACGCGGTCGCCGGCCGCGATGCCCTCGGCCAACAGCCCGCGCGCAAGCCGGTTCACGACGCGGTCGAATTCGGCATAGCTCCAGCGCGTCTCGCCGCAAACGATGCCCAGCTTCGTTGGGGCGCGCTTGGCCGTGCGGCGCAGGAAATCGCCGAGCGTGTGCTGGCGGATCGCGGCGGATGTCGTGGCGATGCCGTTCATCGGTGTCTCGTCCCCATAGGCGCGCGCACTGTGCCGGGTGCCCCGCCGCGCGATCAAGGCTCGTCGCCGCGCGCGCATCGCGGCCAAATTTCGCGCTTGACAATATTCCTGTTTTGTTCTAAACGGCGGCGCCCTCGAATCGGGTTCGCCGTTCGCGCCTGCCGCGTCCGGCGACGTTCTTTGGAAAAGTTCAGCGATGAAGTCGGAGCGCGGGCCGCACATTCCCCCGCGCACGCCATTGCGGCGATGTCCCGCACTTGTCCGCTCGATGCCCGGTTTTGTCCGCGGAATGGCTCGGAATGCCTACGAATGCCTACGTTTGGGTACATTGATCACCCCCCACCCCCAACCGGAACATCGCAGGTCCGGCGTGGCGGGCCGGCCCGGCCGAATTCGGCGGCGCCGAAAAGGCGACAATTGCCGTGTCCGATGCACCCCAAAGCCCACTAAAGCCTACAAAAGCCGACAAAAGCCTACGTTGTAGAAAATGTCGGCTTTTGCAGGCTTTAGTCGGCTTTTGCCATCCGGAGCGGCGGGCGCTACAGCATCTTGTTCAGCTGCTCGAACAGCGTCTCGAAGCGGGCGAAGGTGGCGGGCGAGATCGCGGCCTTCAACTGCGCCAGGTTCTCGCCGAGATAGCGCGCCGGGCGCTCGCGGCGGAACGGCTGGTTCATCGGCAGCGGGTGCTGCGCGAAATGCGTCTCGAGCCGGCGCAGGATGCGGCCGCCCGGCGCGAGGCCGAGCGCGCTCACCGGGCTCGTCTCCATGAGGCGATAGTCCTCGTTGACGAGCCGGAGATAGAAGTCGACGTCGAACATGTCCTCGATGTCGGCCTCGCGCCCCCAGGTGAAGTCGGCGAAGGTCAGCACGCGGTTCTTGGCGAGCAGCTTCTTCTTGAACAGGCTCTCGACCGCCTGCGGGTCGGCGCTCTGGAGATCCATCAGCACCGCGAACACGTTGCCTTCTCGGTCCTGGCGATCGCTCTTGCGATCGCCTGTAAGGTCGCCCTTGCGACCGTCGCGCAGGCTCGCGAGCGCCGCAAAGGCCGGCAGCTTCCCCGCCCCGCCCGCCGGCGTCACGGTCCAGAGGTTCGAGAGGCCCGGCCGCCCCTTCTCGGCGAGCATCGCGCTCATCGCCTCGAGATAGAGGAGATCGGCGACGCCCTCGACCGCGAGCGTGTGCGGCGCCGCGAAGACCGAGCGCGCGAGATCGTGGCCCAGCGCGCCTTCGAGCGGCGAGAGGCTGTCGGCGCTGGCCAAGGTGAGATCGGCGAGCACGCGCGTGCCGCCCGCGGCGGCGTCGAGCGGTTCGTCGGTCTCGATGCCGAGGTCCTGCACGATGCGCACGCGGTCGAAGCGCCGCGCATCGACCATGAACGGCGAGTGCGTCGAGTAGATGAGCTGGTGCGAGCCCTTCACCTCGGACTCGAGGTAGCGCAGCAAATCCTCCTGCGCGCGCGCGTGCAGCGAAAGTCCGGGCTCGTCGAGCAGGATCACGACATTCTGCTTCTCGCGCTGCACGTCGCCGTACCAGGAGAGGAACGAGAAGAACCACACGAAGCCGCGCGAGCGCGAGCCGAGCTCGGTCGTCACCATGTGCTTGGCGTCGTAGACCTCGCTCCAGAGATTGGTGCCCTCGCGCATGCCCTCGGGATCGTCGCGGCGCGCGGGGCGCACATCGAAGCGGAGCTGGAGGTGCTTGTTCTGCGACCAGTACTTGACGATCTGACGCGTCAAATGATTCCCCGCGCCCTCGAGCCGGTTCTTCAAATCGCGCGTGCGCGCCGGGTCGAGCAGGTCCTCGATCTTCAAGCGCGCGCGGTGGATGAGGCCCAGC
>JBKOUH010000472.1:0-3986 GCA_046723285.1 Pseudomonadota bacterium | reverse complement strand
AGCGCGAGCGTATCGCCGTCGAGCGCGCGTTCGGCCACGACCTCGGCGCCGCGGCGCAACTCGGCCGCGGCCGAGCCGTAGAATATCGCCGCCGCGACGATGGCGGCGGCCGCTGTCAACACGTTATTGGGAAAACGCATGGCATGACGTTTGGCCTGGAACACTGTATATCACGGACTCCGCCATTCCCTTGCGGCAGGTAGCGAACTCCGAGATGGCCCGCAGCGACCTCTACCCTCCGATCGAGCCCTTTCGCACCGGCATGCTGCGCGTCGACGATCTGCACGCGCTCTATTGGGAGGAATGCGGGCGGCCCGACGGGTTGCCGATGCTGTTTCTCCACGGCGGCCCCGGCGCCGGCAGCGCTTCGACGCACCGGCGTTATTTCGATCCCGGCCGCTACCGCATCGTGCTGTTCGATCAGCGCGGCGCCGGGCGGTCGGTGCCGCTGGCCGAGACGCTCAACAACACGACCCATCACCTCGTCCAGGACATCGAGAAGCTGCGCCAGTCGCTCGGCATCGAGCGCTGGGTGATTTTCGGCGGCTCGTGGGGCAGCGCACTGGCGCTCGCCTACGGGAAGCTCCATCCCGACCGCTGCCTGGGTTTCATCCTGCGCGGCATTTTCCTGTGCCGGCGCAGCGAGGTGGAGTGGTTCCTCTACGGCATGGGGCGCTTCTTTCCCGATGCGTGGCGGCGCTTCGCCGAGTTCATTCCGGCCGCCGAGCGGCGCGACCTGCTGTCCGCCTATTACCGCCGGCTCGCCGACGGCAATCCCGAGATCCACATGCCGGCGGCGCGGCGTTGGAGCGCTTATGAAGGCGCGTGCTCGACCTTGCTGCCCAGCCCCGACACGGTCGCGGCCTTCGAGCAGGACCGCCTCGCACTCGGCTTGGCGCGCATCGAGGCGCATTACTTCAAGCACGACATGTTCCTGCGCGAGGACGAGCTGATCCTCGGCGTCTCGCGCCTGCGCCATCTCCCCTGCACGATCGAGCAGGGCCGCTACGACATGGTGTGCCCGCCCAATTCGGCCGACGAGCTCGCGCGCGCGTGGGGCAACGCCAATCTCCAGGTCGTGGCCGATGCCGGCCATTCGGCGATGGAGCCCGGCATCCGCGCCGCGCTCGTGCGCGCGACCGACGCGTTCGCGCACTCGTTCGCGCCGCGGCGCACCGTGGCGGCATCCTAGTCGCCGTTCGCAACGTCAGGGGTTTCCAGCGTGCCGAAGCTGCGCGTTAATTGCTTTGCGATCTCGCTCGACGGCTACGGAGCGGGTCCGAACCAGAGCCTCGAGAACCCGCTCGGCGTCGGCGGTCCCGCGCTGCACGATTGGTCTCACCCGACCCGCACGTTTCAGAAGCTGTTCGGCAAGGAGGGCGGGTCGACCGGCATCGACGACGACTTCGTGGCGCGCGGCTTCGCCGGTGTCGGCGCCTGGATCCTCGGGCGCAACATGTTCGGGCCGATACGCGGACCCTGGCCCGACGAATCGTGGAAGGGATGGTGGGGCGACACACCGCCTTACCACACGCCGGTTTTCGTCCTCACGCATCATCCGCGTGCGCCGCTCACCATGCAGGGCGGGACGGTGTTCCATTTCGTCACCGAGGGAATCCACGCAGCGCTGCAGCGCGCGTTCGCGGCGGCGAATGGCCTCGACGTCCGGCTCGGCGGCGGCGCCGCCACGATCCGCCAATACCTCGCGGCGGGCCTCGTCGACGAAATGCACGTGGCGATCAGCCCGATTCTGCTCGGCGGCGGCGAGCTTCTTTTCGCCGGCATGAATCTGCCGGCGCTCGGCTACCGCCGCACGGAGCACGTCGCGACGGAAAAAGCCACGCACGTCGTGCTCGCGAAGGGCGCCTGATCCCAACCGCGGCGCTCCCGCGGCGCGTCAGCGCCCGGTGCGCTTCAGCACGTCGACGAGCTCGGCGTCTTCGATCACCGGCACGATCCTGAGCGCGGTGATGTCGCTCCAGGCGAGCGAGAACTCGGTCGGCACTTTGGGCTCGGCGGCCTCCAACAACAGCGTGCCGCCGCTGAAATCGGCCGCGATCCAGCGGCCGAGCAGCTTGGCGCCCTTGGGCGGCTGACCGCCCGTCTTCTTGAACCGCGCGATGGCCTCGTCGCGGCCCTTCATTTCCGGCGTCATGGCGAAGGTGCAGATGAACTTCATGGCATGGCCTGCTCGTGCCTTGGGTTTCCTTCCCGGATCTCGGCGCCCGGTGTTTGCGAAGCGCCCGCGCTTCGGGCCGGCGGCCCGCGCCTGGCCGCCGTCCATGACCCCCTCTTACGCGGGCGCCGGCGGATCGGATTTTGCGAGCAAGCTTAGGGCCGCGCTCGAAACCGGCCCTACAGCGAGCGCAGGAATGCGATCAGCGCGTCGCGGTCGGCCTTGGGGAGCGCGCGGAAGCGATCTTTGGCCTTCTCCGCCTCGCCGCCGTGCCAGAGGATCGCCTCGGCGAGACCGCGCGCGCGGCCGTCGTGGAGATAATTCTCGTGGCCGCTCGCGAGCGGCACGAGGCCGATGCCCCAGAGCGGCGCCGTGCGCCAGAGCTTGCCCGAAAGCGTTCCCTCGCGGAGATCATCGGCGAGCCCCTCGCCCATGTCGTGGAGCAGGAGATCGGTGAATGGGTGGATCGTCTGCCCCGAAAGGATCGCAATCGCGCGATGCTCGCCGGTCGTCATCGTCGGGCGATGGCAGGCGGCGCAGCCGATCGCGGCGAACACTTTCTCGCCGCGGGCGGCGTCGGCCTTGCCGGCGTCGCGCCGTTCGGGCACGGCCAGCGTGCTGACATAGAACGTCATCGTGTCGAGCGCCTCGTCGGACACGTTGGGGCGCGGGCCGGGATCGGCGGCGCGGCACGCGGTCTGCGCCGCCGGGCAATTCTTCTCGGGATGGAGCGACGTCGTGAGCCCCATGTCGTTGATGAGCGCCGACGCGATCTGCGCGCGCACGCTCGTCTCGGCCGCGCGCCAGCCGAAGCGGCCGAGCGCGGGGAGCGCGCGGCCCCGTTCGAACGCGCCGCGCACGATGCCGCGCACGCCATCGGGATGCGCGCGGTTGGCCTCGGCCCAGGCGCGCACGTCGCGCTCGCGCACAGCCTCGAGCAAGCCCATGCCGACGAGCTGCGGCGCCACGCGCAGCGAGAAGGCCGCCCTCTTTTCGAGCGGGCCGAACGCGAGCGCCTCGAACGTCACGCGCGGGCGGCGCAGGCGATACGCCTCGCCGTCGGCGTAGCGGCCCGGGATTTCCTCCCACGCGATGACTGCACGCCCCTCGGCCGGCACGCCGTCGATGGCGCGGTCGTTGAGCTGCACGCCGTAATTCGGATGCGGCTTGCCAAATGGAACGCGTTGCGGCTCGACGATGCCGAGCCGCACCACCATCTGCATCAGCGCGTCGTCGGGGCCGGCCGGCGGCTGGCCGCGGCCGTCGCGCGTGTGGCAGGCGCCGCAGGAGGGGCGGTTGAAGGTGGGGCCGAGGCCGCTCAAGCCGGGAACCGGCGACGGCGCCTTGACGAACGCGATGTTGATGAGGCGCTGGCCCTCGAAGAAGCGCGCGAGCTGCGCCGCCGGCAAATTGGCGGCCGGGAGCGCGAAGGAATCCGGCCCGGCGGCGGGCCGCGACGTGTCGCCGCCGAGCTTGGCGCCGAGCGGCGCATCGTCGGCCCGCGCGGCACTCGCCGTCAGCGCGAACACGGATGCGACGGCGGCGATGAAGCGCAGGCCTTTCATGAGCGGCAATATAGCGCCAATGGTGCCCGGGGCGATGAGGCGCGATGGCGCCAACGGCGCGATTCTGCTATCCAGCGGCGCGCGCTCCCGTAGCTCAGAGGATAGAGCAACGGTTTCCTAAACCGTGGGCCGCAGGTTCGAGTCCTGCCGGGAGCGCCAGATCTTGCCCGTCATGCGCCGGACGCACGAGGCCCCGGCCGTGAGATGGGTGTCACTTCACCGGCTTTCCGCAATTCGCTAACCTA
>JBKOUH010000393.1:0-2270 GCA_046723285.1 Pseudomonadota bacterium | reverse complement strand
GATATCGGCAAGCAGGAACCAGCGGAAGCGTCACCTAAGCTCGCTCCTTGCTCCCGCGGATGGCAGGTCTAAAACAAATCTCGGTCAATCATCGGCAATCGCGGCGAGATCGTCGTGGAGAGCGGAGGCGTTTCCGAGGTTCGCCAAGCCCCATCGCGCAAACTTGCGCGCAAGCGCATGGTCGCCGCGGTGACGGTGAATTCGGGCCAAAATCAGCGCCAGTCGTGTCGATGTCCCCGCAAAGTCGCTTGCCGACGCTCCCTTTTCCAGTGCCACGAACGGCCAAGCCGAGACAAAATCGTCGCTCGACTTGTATTTGGAGAAATAGGCTTCGCCGACCGAGAAATGCCTATCGATGAGGTGGCGAGCATTGGCAACTGATTCCCGCTCTGTGCTGCCGTAGGGCCACCAGTAGTCGCTAGCTGACGGCGTTATTCGGCAGCGAAACTCACAATCGCTCTCGCGAATAGTTCGCACGTCTGCGGGTAGTCCAGACCACGAAATGGGCAAGAAAACTAAGTGAACACCGGCGTTGAGTGCGCACGAGCCACCATATTTGTTGCTCTGCAAATTGATCGCATGGATGACTTCGCCGGTAGAACGGCGAAAATTCTGACCGGAACCGGTGAATCCGACCTGGCGCAAGCGCGGCGCGAATTCCCGTCTCAGAACGGCAAAGAATCTTTTCCGGTCGTCAGTGAGCTTGCTCATGCGGAATCTAAGCCCGCTTTTTCTCCCGCCGCTCGCGCAGGAACGGGGCGAGGTATTGCCCGGTGTAGCTCCCTTTGACGCGGGCGACGTCCTCGGGCGTGCCTTGGGCGACGATCTTTCCGCCCTTGTCGCCGCCTTCGGGGCCGAGATCGATGATCCAGTCGGCGGTCTTGATGACTTCGAGATTGTGCTCGATGACGATCACGGTGTTGCCGGTCGAGACCAGCTCGTGCAGCACTTCGAGCAGTTTCCTCACGTCCTCGAAGTGGAGGCCGGTGGTGGGCTCGTCGAGGATGTAGAGCGTGCGGCCGGTGGCGCGGCGGGCGAGCTCCTTGGCGAGCTTCACGCGCTGCGCCTCGCCGCCGGAAAGCGTCGTCGCCGGCTGGCCGATATGGATGTAGCCGAGGCCGACGCGCTTCAAGGTCTCGAGCTTGTCGCGGATCGAGGGCACGGCCTTGAAGAACTCGGCGCCTTCCTCGACCGTCATGTCGAGCACGTCGGCGATGCTTTTCTCGCGGAACAGCACCTCGAGGGTTTCGCGGTTGTAGCGCTTGCCCTTGCAGACGTCGCACTGGACGTAGACGTCGGGCAGGAAGTGCATCTCGATCTTGATGACGCCGTCGCCCTGGCACGCCTCGCAGCGCCCGCCCTTGACGTTGAACGAGAAGCGCCCGGGCTGATAGCCGCGCGCCTGCGCTTCGGGCAGGCCCGCGAACCAGTCGCGGATCGGCGTGAACGCGCCGGTGTAGGTGGCGGGGTTCGAGCGCGGCGTGCGCCCGATCGGCGACTGGTCGATGTCGATGATTTTGTCGATGTGCTCGAGGCCGTGCAGGGCGTCGTGCTCGCCCGGATGTTCGCGCGCGCCGGTCAAGCGCCGCGCCACGGCCTTGTAGAGCGTCTCGACCACGAGCGTCGACTTGCCGCCGCCCGAGACGCCGGTGATGCAGACGAAGAGCCCGAGCGGAAACCCGACGTCGAGATCGGCGAGATTGTTCTCGCGCGCGCCGACGACGCGCAGCATGCGGCTCTTCTGCGGCCGGCGGCGCTCGTTGGGCACGTCGATCACGCGGCGGCCGGTGATGTATTGCGCGGTGAGGCTGGTCGGGTGCTGGAACACCTTGGCGGGGAGGCCGCTCACGACCACTTCGCCGCCGTGGACGCCCGCGCCGGGGCCCATGTCGACGAGATAGTCGGCCTCGCGGATCGCCTCTTCGTCGTGCTCGACGACGATGATCGTGTTGCCGAGATCGCGGAGGCGCGTCAGCGTCTCCAGGAGGCGCCGGTTGTCGCGCTGATGGAGGCCGATCGAGGGCTCGTCGAGGACGTAGAGGACGCCGGTGAGGCCGGAGCCGATCTGCGAGGCGAGGCGGATGCGCTGGGACTCGCCGCCCGAGAGCGTGCCGCTGGTGCGATCGAGGTTGAGATAGTCGAGCCCGACGTTGTTGAGGAAGCCGAGCCGCTCGTCGATCTCCTTGAGGATCGCGCGGGCGATCTCGCGCTGCTGGTCGGTGAGCTGCGCGGGGAGGTTCTGGTACCAGGCGACCGCGTCGACCACCGAG
>JBKOUH010000404.1:0-2054 GCA_046723285.1 Pseudomonadota bacterium | reverse complement strand
TGCCAGTAGCGCGGGATCTGCAGCGTCATCGTCGTCTCGGCCGAGTGGAGCTTCTCCAGCGCCGGCCCGATCATCTGACTCAAGGTGAGGCCGACGAAGGCAATGCCGAGCAGATAGCCGAAGAGCCGCAACACGAAGGTGAGTCTCGACGAGCCCAGTGAATCGACGAGATCGACCGTCACCTGCTCGTCGCGCAGGAACACGCCCGGCAGCGCCAGGAACACGCAAAACGCCAGCGCAAGCTCCATCATGTCGACGACGCCGAACACCTCCTGGCGGAACAGCCAGCGCGCGAACACCGCCACGGTCGTGATCAGCACCATGAAGGCGAGCGCCAGCAGCGCCGCGAAGGCAAAGGGCTTTGCCGCCGCCGCCAAAGGATCGCGCGCCGATCCCTCCGGCTGCGCCGCGCCGGACGTAACAGCCGAATTAGACACGCGCCGCTATTTCCAGAAGTTCTTCGACGTCGCCGCGTGCTTGACCGCGAGTTCGGCCATGAGCTTGTGCACGGCGCGCGCCGGCAACCCCTTCTTCTCGAGGTCGGCCAGCACCTTCTCGGTCACAGCCTCGCCGGCCTTACGGAACTTCGCGTCTTCCTCGGGCGAGAGCTTGATGATCTCCGTGCCGGCCTTGATCATCGCGTCCTTGCCGGGGCCGTCGATGCTGTCGAAGCGTTTGCCGGGAACGCCGGTGTCGCCGAGCTCCTCGAACGAGTCCGTGAGGATCTTCTGGTTCGCTGCGCCGAGGGATTCCCACGAGCGCTGGTTCATGCAGGTGCAGAAGCTCACGACGTAGGAATACATCTCGGTCGTGTATTTGGTGACCGGGCCCATGCGGAATGCGATGCCGGCGCCGCCGTAATCGATGAAGGCGCCGTCGAGCGTGCCCTTCTGCATGTTCTCGACGATTTCGGGCGAGGGAATGCCGACCGGCGTGCCGCCGAGCTCGCTGATGAAGTCGCGCACCACCGGCGAGGCGAAGCGGATGCGGAGGCCCTTCAAGTCCTCGGCCTTCCGGATCGGAGTCTTGCTGGTGTGAATCTGCCCGGGCTGATGCGTGTAGATCTGCAGCGGCTTCAGGCCCTGATGCTCCTTGTCGAGATAGGCGCGCACCGCCGGCTCGTTCAGCACCTTGGAGCCGATCTCGCCGCTGCCGAAGAGATAGGGCACGTTCGAGATGTCGGTAAGCGGGAAGCGCCCGGGCGTGAAGCCGTGCACGAACCAGGTGATGTCGGCCTGGCCGCTGCGCGCCAGATCGGCATAGCGCGGGCCGGGACCCATCTGCTGGTTGGGGAAGATCGTGATCTTGATCTTGCCGTCCGATTTCTTGGCGACGATGTCGACCCATTCCTGCAGGTATTTCGCGTAGGGATGCTGCGGAATGACGAAATGCGCGAGCTTGAGGTTGGCCTCTTGCGCGCCGGCCGGCGCGGCCAAAGCAACCGCCAATGCAATGGCGGATAAAGCGGTGCGGTTCATGGTGGTTCTCCTCCCGAGCTCGATCCCGTCAACGACGAGGGCCGCGCCGAGCCTTTGCGGCCGTTATTATCGGGCGATAATGCCGGGCGGCGGGGTCGAGTCTAGCAAGCCGCCTTCTCAAGCAATGGGAATCTCGCTCGGCGCTCAGCGAAGAAACGGCAGCCTCAGTCCCTTGGCCTTCGCGGTTTTGATTGCGATGTCGTAGCCGGCGTCAGCGTGGCGCATCACGCCCGAGCCGGGATCGTTGTAGAGCACGCGCGCGAGGCGCTTCGCGGCAGCCTCGGTCCCGTCGGCGACGATGACCATGCCGGCGTGCTGCGAATAGCCGATGCCGACGCCGCCGCCGTGATGGATGCTGACCCAGGTGGCGCCGCTCGCGGTGTTGAGCAGCGCGTTCAACAGCGGCCAGTCGGACACCGCGTCGCTGCCGTCCTTCATCGCCTCGGTCTCGCGGTTGGGGCTCGCGACCGATCCCGTGTCGAGGTGATCGCGGCCGATGACGATCGGCGCCTTCACCTTGCCGGTGCGGACCAGCACGTTGAAGCGCAGCCCGACGCGGTGGCGCTGGCCGTAGCC
>JBKOUH010000483.1:0-3906 GCA_046723285.1 Pseudomonadota bacterium | reverse complement strand
ACGGCGAGCAGGGGCAAACTGATCGTCGGCGCGCCGATCGCCGACGATGCATCGTTGTACCAGGGCGTTCCGACCGCGGGCTGGCCCATCTGACCCGGCCCGATGTGCGCGAGCGTCACGAACCCGTCGACCTTGCCGGCGAGCGCCCGATGCTGCGCGCGCAGGCGTTCGCGCGCGGCCGAAGCACGCCGATAGTCCGCAACCGACATCTTCTCCGCCTTGGCGACGTAACCCCGTACGGTTTCGCTCATCGCTTCGGGCTTGGCGTCGCGCCACGCGAGCAGCGGCCAGCGCGTCTCCCACAGCATCACGTCAAAGAAGAAATCCGGCGTCCGCGCCGTCGCGTCCTCGTAGGCGGCGAGCTCCGCGTTCGCGCTGGGCTCCACGATATCGACCCCGAAGGCAGCCAACCGGCGCAAGAAATCCTCAAAGGCCGCTTTGGAGGCATCGTCCGTGCGGGACCAGCCGGCCGAGTACTGGCGCGCGAGACGCTTCGGCACCCGCGCGGCCGGCAATGTGGCGCCGCCCGCCAACGGCGCGCATCCGGGATCACCGCCGACCCAGGTCGCGATGTGATAGGCCACCTCCCAGATGTCGGTGAGCGTGCCGCCGAGAATGCCGAGGTGATTGAGGCTCGGCGATGGATCGAAACCGCCGAAGCGGTTGAGCGCGCCGAAGGTCGGCTTCATCGCGACGACGCCGCAAATCGAAGCGGGGCGCAGCACCGAGCCGCGCACCTGGCTACCGGTGGCGATCGGGAGCATGCACGCGGCGACGGCCGCCGCCGATCCCGATGACGAGCCGCCGGGCGTGCGGCGCAGATCCCACGGATTCCAGGTCGGGCCCGGGCCCGCCATGGTGAGCTCGGTCGTGACTGTCTTGCCGACGATCGCGGCGCCGCCCCGGCGCAGCGCATCGACATGCGCGGCATCGAGCGGCATCGAATCGCCGCTGAACAGCGCGCTGTTGACGCGCGTCGGCAGATCACGCACGTCGAAACAATCCTTGATGCCGACCGGAAGCCCATCGATGGCCGAGAGCGGGCGTCCGGTGCGCCAGCGTTCCGCGGAGCGGTCGGCGGCCGCGCGCGCGCCGTCGAGATCGAAGCACACGAAGGCTTGAATGGCGGGCTCGCGCGCGGCGATCTCGGCCAGGCAACGCTCGAGATAGGCGCGCGGCGTGTCGGCGTGCGCCGCGAAGGCGCGCCGGGCCACGGCGAAGTCGAGATAGCGCGCGGTGTGGGGATCGTAGGCGATGGCCGGTCTCACGCTAGGGCAGAAGGCCGACCGCCACGTCCGGGCCCGGCTGCAGCATCTGCGAGCAGATCGCCGGCTCGCGCCCAAGCGTCTCTACCCACCAGAGCGAAAGCACAGGCGAGCCCAGCGGCACCTTGAGGATCATCGCGAAGCGCGGCTCGGCGAGAATTGCCTCGGCCCAGAAATTCGCGCAAGCGACCGGCGCGCCGGAGGCGCTCGCCAAGGCCGCCGGAAAATCCGCGGCTCCGCGCAATTTGCGCGTGAGCGAGGGCAGCAGCTCGGGGCGGAAATAGCGCTTCAAGCCGGCGCGCGGACCCTTGGCATCGGTGAGGACGCGGATGAAGAACGGCGTCTCGATCTCGTGCGCCAATTTCAGCTCGCGCGCTACGATCGCCGGCGGCACTTGCGATCCGAAGCGGAGTTCGGTGCCGCCGCGCGCGGCGCCCTTGGCGGCGAAATCGTGCCACGCGATTCGGCTTCGGCCGGAGGGCGGGCGGTTCGGCGCCGGCGCCGCGCGAACGAACGTGCCGCGGCCGGCCGTGCGCTCGATGAGGCCGTCCTGCTCCAACGCCTCGAGCGCCTGGCGCACGGTGGCGCGGCTCACGCCGTATTGCACGCACAAACTAGTCTCGGCGGGGAAGCGGTCGCCCGGCCGCAATTGCCCGCCAGCGATCTGGTCGCGCAGGATCGCATCGAGTTGCCGATAAAGCGGGATGTCGCGGCGGCTCAGCGCGGATGCAGGCATGGGCCCCTTTGGTACGGAATTCCGTACAAATCGCGCAATCACCTTACAAACGCGCCGATAAAGCCGTCAACGCCGGATGCCTTGGACGCGATGACTTGTGCTCCCTCGCGCCTTCGCGTTCTCGGCATGAACGGCGCATCGCGCGTAGCGGCGCGAACATCGCCGCCGAATCCGGCCGAAACTGCCGGAACGTCAAATCCATTTGCATTCGCGGGACGCACATAGGTCGATCCTTTGAAACGCGCTTGCCTCGAGCAATACATCCCTATCATCTGGATCTCGATGGTGTGTGGGTTCGGCAAGCATGAATGAAGCCGTGGACAGATCCGCGATGCGTTTTGGCATATTTCTGGCCCCGTTCCACGAGACCGGCGAGAATCCCACGCTTGCGATGCGCCGCGATCTCGAGCTCATCGATCATCTCGACCGGCTGGGTTTCGAGGAGGCGTGGATCGGCGAGCATCATTCCGGCGGGCTCGAGATCATCGCCTCGCCGGAAGTCTTCATCGCGGCGGCGGCCGAGCGGACTCGATACATCAAGCTCGGGACCGGCGTCGCCTCGCTCCCCTATCATCATCCGCTGGTCTTGGCCGACCGCATGATTCAGCTCGACCATCAGACGCGCGGCCGCGCGATGTTCGGCGTCGGCGCCGGTGCGCTGCCGTCCGACGTCTACATGATGGGCCGCGATCCGATGCGCGTGCGCGGTATGATGGAGGAGTCGCTCGATGCGATCATGCCGCTGCTGCGCGGCGAGATCGTGAGCGCCACGACGGACTGGTTCACGCTACGCGAGGCACGATGCCAGCTTCCCGGTTACACGCGCCCCCATCTCGATGTCGCCGTGGCCGTGACCACGTCTCCCGCCGGCGCCAAGCTCGCCGGGAAACACGGAGTCGGCGTGCTCTCGATCTCCGCGACGACCGAAAAAGGCTTCGAAGCGCTGGCAACGACCTGGGAGGCATGGAGCACGGTGGCGCGCCAAAACGCAAAGAGCGTTCACCGTTCGGCTTGGCGCCTCGTCAGCCCCGTCCACATTGCGGAAACGCGCGAGCAGGCGCGCGCCAACATGCGCTTCGGCCTTCAGCAATGGGTGCGCTACTTCAACCGCGTCGGCGCGCTGCCGGTCTCGACGACGGGGCAGGGCAGCCTCGACGAGGACATCGACGCGATGCTGGCCAGCGGACTTGCCGTGATCGGCACGCCGGAGGATCTCATCCGCCAGCTCGAACGGCTCTGGGAAAAATCCGGCGGCTTCGGCTGCTGGCTCGACTTCGCGCACAACTGGGCCGACGTCGAGGCGACCCGGCGAAGCTACGAGCTGATCGCGCGCTTCGTGGTTCCGCATTTCCGTCGCGCCAACCAGCAGCGCATCGATGCGCTCGAATGGGCCGCCTCCAATCGCGCTGAGTTCATCGGCCGCCGCACCGAGGCGGTGCAGCACGAGATCGCCAAATGGCAGAAGGAGAAGCGAGGCGGCGGGTGAGATAGGGCCCAGGCACTGGCCCGCTTGACAGCATTCTCGTGCGTGACCAAAATCGCTTAGATTTCTAAGAGTTTGGCGCCGTAGGCCAAGCATCAGAAGAAAAAACCGGCCGGTCAAGGCCGAAACTAAGGGCAGGAGCGACCGATGAAGGCCGAGACCCAATTGCCGCCAACCGAGCGGCCGCGACTCGCCGAAAGCTTCGACTACACGCCGCTGCGCGAAGCCGATTTTCAGCAAAAGGGCCTGCGGGCCTTCATGCAGTATCGCGATCTCGGGCTGAGCCGCGCGACCGGCGGATTGATGCGCGCGGAGCACATCCGCGTCATCGCCAAGACGGATATGAAGACCGGCTGGCACTGCCACGATCTCGACTTCCAGTTCGTGTTCGTGCTGAAGGGTCACGTCAAATTCATCACCGA